>JAJRTI010000223.1 GCA_024278415.1 Planctomycetota bacterium
CCGCCGGGTGCACTCCGTTTGCCGATCCCGTCGGCCGGCGCCTCGCGTGTCATCGGCCGCGGCCGCCAGAATGGTTCGCTTCCGCCCATTCGTTGTCTATCTGAATTCGTTGGAAGCTATGGCAGACGGCTGAAGTGTTACGGTGATCGTTGTGACGGACCGGTGACACCATGCTTGCGATAGAACTGCTTGGTGTTCCGGGGAAACTCGTGGGGCCAGGAGGCGGTTGGATTGACCTGCAACGCCAGCGCTCCTACAATCGCCTGATTGCATACGTTCACATTCCCTGTGACCGGAGTCGCCCCTTGCGCATCATCCTCTTCACTGGCAAAGGCGGAGTCGGCAAGACGAGCATCTCCGCGGCGACCGCGCTGCGGTGCGCGGAACTCGGCAAAAACACGCTCGTCATGAGCACCGACGCGGCGCACAGCCTCGCCGACTCCGTTGACATGGAATTGGGCGACGAGCCTACGCCCATCGCGCACAACCTGGCCGGCCTGGAGATCGACGTGGAGGCCGAGTTGGGAAAGAACTGGGGCCGCATCCAAGCGTTCATCAAGCGCAACCTCATCCGCACCGCGGGCTTCACCGAGGTCATCGCAGAGGAGTTCGCGGTCTTCCCCGGCATGGAGGAATTATTCAGCCTTCTGCGGCTCAAGCGCTTCTACGAGACCGACGCGTACGACGTGGCCATTGTGGACTGCGCGCCCACGGCCGGCACCATCCGCATGCTGAGCTTCCCGGACATTGCGGAATGGTACATGGAGAAGATCTTCAACATCGAGCGCCG
Organism: Planctomycetota bacterium; assembly: GCA_024278415.1. Next base: position 791 of record JAJRTI010000223.1, read on the forward strand.
GATCATGAAATTCATTCGCCCGGTCGTGAACCCCATGATCGACCTGGAGCTGCCGGCCGACGAAGTGTTCGCGAACGTGGAGGAGCTGTACGGACGGCTCGAGGGCATGAAGGACATCCTCAGCAACCCGGAGATCGCGTCCGTGCGGCTCGTGATGAACCCGGAGAAGATGGTGATCAAGGAGAGCCAGCGCGCGTACGCGTACCTCAACCTGTTCGGCTTCCCCACGGACGCGGCCGTGGTGAACCGCATCTTCCCCGATGGCGCGGGCGGCGAGTACCTCGAACGATGGCGCACGATCCAACAGGGCTACCTGCGCGAGGTGGAGGAAGCGTTCGCACCCTTGCCGGTGCTCAAGAGCCCATTCCGCGAGCAGGAGGTGGTGGGGCTGGATTTGCTCCGCCTAATGGCCGACGACCTGTACGGCGACGACGACCCATCGCAGATCTATCTCCGGGAGCAGCCGCTGGTCATCGACCAGACGGACGGCGAGTACTGCCTTTCGCTGAAGCTGCCGTTCACCACGAAGGAGGCGGTGGACGTGTGGATCCACGGCGACGAGTTGGTGGTGCGCATTCGCAACTTCAAGCGCCACATCATGCTGCCCCGGGCATTGGCCACGCGTGAGATCGGCGAGGCCAAGTTCGAGGGCGACCGATTGCGCGTGCGGTTTGTGAACGCGAAGGAGTAGGGCCTCTGGACCCCCGCCCTCGCAGGGCGGGGGCAGGGGGCGGGTCGGCCTTGCTACGACTTGCCCTTGGGCCATGGCAGTGCGCCTGTGTCCGAAGAACGCCCCCTGTGGTCTCCCCTGGGGGGGGAGACGTGGATGTCGCGCCTGTCGCCGCGTCCCCCCGTGTGTGGTATGATGTACGCGTGATCTAAACTCAAAGCAGAGGAGTGCCAGTCATGTGTAACGAAGACTCAGGGATCCAGTGCCCGCTATGCACGATGCTCCGGGCGTTCGAGAAGCACCCCATGGGCCAACACCTGCGCGCGGCGCAGCGCGAGTTTCTCTTGGCCATGCGGAGCGTGCTTGACGCGCGCATCGACGCGCTCAAGGATGAAGCCGCCAAGGGCCCGCAAAAGGTCCACGTCGAGTAGCGCCGGGGACGCGATGCGGAAGCAGGCGGCTGCAACGAAGCGAAGCCGCCCGCCAGCGCCAACAGCGTCGGCGAAGCCAAGGCTGCGAAAGCGACCCGGATCGCATCGTGTCCCCAGACACAAAACCTCCCGAAGGTTGCTAACCTTCGGGAGGCTGGCTGCTCATCTCCCCAGATCGGGATACCGCTGCACCAGGTCTGCCGCCTGGTCGGGAGGCAGGTGCTTGAGCAGCTTCCGCAAGTCGCCCCGGGCATGCGCGTGGAGGCGGTCGAGCGACGCGGGGCCCAGCCGGGCGTAACACCGGCGCAGCAACTCCAGATTTTTCACCTTGTCCAGCTCCCGGCCCAACACGATCGCGTCCACGTACGCCGGCTCTGCCTTGCTCCAGTCTCCCGCGCGCTCCCAGGCCTCGCCTGACTTGAGCGCGGCCTGGCCCGACGCGACCCACCCGAACTCAGGGCGCTTGCTCCGCACGCCATCGATACGCGCCGCGGCCCCGGCCCACTGCTCGTGCATGAACAGATCCAGCGCAAGCCGCTTCTCCGCTTCGGGCCACTGCGGCGACTGGGGGAATTCCCGGGACACGCGCGCCAAGTGCGGCTTGGCCAGGTCGAAGCGATCCAGTTCGTCCTGGTACAGCACGCCAATCGTGAATTCCATCGCCGCAACGCGCTCCTTGTGGCTCGGCGATTCGAGCAGGTCGGCGAGCGACACCGCGGCGAGCCAGGGCGTGTTCAACTCACCGGCAGATTCTTCGAGCAGGGCCAGCGCGTCATCGAAATGGCGCGACTTCGGATAGTCCTTCAGCAGGCGCAGAGCCCACTTCATGGTCCTGTCCTTCTCAAGCTGGGCGAGCCGCAAGCAGGCGTCGTCGGCCAAGCAGCGTTTGGCGTGCTTCCCTACGAACTCCTTGTAGGCTTCAACGGCCAGTCGCCGCCACTCCGGCGTCATGCCCTGCTCGCCATCGCGGCCGCGGGCTTCCGCCTCCCTGAGAACCGCGGCCGGGAGCCAGATGCCCTGGCCCGCGGCGCGCTCCGCGTCGAGCCACTGCCGCACGACGTCGTTGCGCGCGGGCAGCAGCGAGCGGCACTCCTTCAAGACTGGCGCATACTCGCGCATCCCGGCGTCGCTGGCGGTCGCGGCCAGCTTCTCGTACCACGTGAGCGCTTCGGCCAGTGCGCGGCGGGACTGGCAGTAGTTGCCCAGCACGTAGTAGCCCAAGGCCGCGGCGTTTCTAAGATCGTCCGAATCCGGCGTCGCCTCGAGTTGCTCCTCATACGGCCGCAGCGCGTCCTGCACGCCGCTCGGCCGCCACGCGGCTAGCACTTGGAGAGCGAAGCGCTCCACCGGCTCGCCCGCGGGCTTGTCGCCTTCGGCCATGTACGCCAACAGCATCTTCACCCGCGCGTCGAACCAAGGCGGGAAATGCCCCAGGTTGCACTCGATGAACGGCTTGGCCGACAGCACCCGCACAAGGTACAGGTCTTCCGTCTTGATGAAGGTATCGAACACCTCGCCCCTGTCCACGAGCGGCAGCAGGGCCTCGAGCGCTTCGTTAGCCTCCGTGTGCAGCTTGGCCTCGTCGAACATGCGGATGCACTGGCCCACCTCGTCGTCCACGCTCGCGTCTTCGCCCACCAAGGCCGCCAGGCGTTTCGCCGCGGCCACCGCGTCCGCGGGCTTGCCCAGCCGCACGCGCACGGACTCGATCCACGCGTCGCACAGCGTCCCTTTCTGTTTTTCAAGCAGCTTGCGCGCCTCCTCGATGGCCGCGTCGGCCGCCGCGGCGGCGAGGTCCGGCTTGTGGAGCTTGCCGGCTTGGAGCTTCGCCAGCGCGAGCAGCGCGGCCACCTTCTGCTCCCCAGAAGTCGAGTCCGCGGCGAACAGATACTGCTCTGCCGCGTCGTCCAGGCTGTTCTTGTCCTCGTAGAGCCGCGCAAGCCGAAGCCGGGTCGTGGCCGCTTCGGGTGCGCGGGGCCACTTGTCCAGCCAGTCTTCGTATGCGTCGATGGCTTCGTCGGCGTCCCTAGGGACCTCGAGCCAAAGCTCGGCCATGCGCAGGCCGGCGCGCCGGGCCAGCCACGACCTGTCGCCGACACCCCTCGCGAAGGCTTCCCACGAGTCCAGGGCCCGGCCGCGCTCGCCCATGAGGTCGGCGGCCAACGCGGTGCAGTAGAGATCGAACGTCTTGGGCTTGGCCCGGCCGGGAGCAAACTCTGCGATCGCGTTGTTGAGCCGCTGCCAGTCCTCGCGCCGCTTGTCTTGCGGCACGCGGCGCAGCGTCTTGCGCGCGCGCGGCCTGTCCCGCTCGAACGCGAGTTGCATCTTCGCGAGCTTGAGGCGGCCATCGACCTTGGCCTCGTAGAGCGCCATCGCCTCCTTCGGCTGCCCGGTCTTGAGCAGCAGCTCCGCCAGCAGCTTGTGCTCGGGCTCGCCAGCGCCCACTGCCAGCTTCGCCAGCGCGAGTGCGGTGTCGAAGTGGCCGCGGCCCTCCTCCAGCCGTGCGGCCCATGCCGCGGCCTTGCCGCCAGGCGCGAGCCAGAGGCGCTCCTGTGGCTCGTCGAGCGCGGCCATGGCCACACCGCGCTCCAGGCCCACGGCGAACGCCTTGCCGTCGCCGCGCCACGCCGGGGGAGCCGCCACGTCGAGCGCGGCCAAGTCGCGGTCGCGGCCAAACCAACGCTGCGTGTGGAAAGCGACGCGGCCGGCATGCGACACGAGCATGCCGTTGCTCGACGGCGACCAACCGAACGTGACGGGGCTGTCGTCCTCGCGCTTGACGAACAGCTCCGGCGCCTGGAGCTTCTTCTTGTGGATCTTGGCGACGTAGATGCCGGCCTCGCCCACGTACGCCAACTGCTTGCCGTCAGGCGACAGTTCCACCTGGCCCACGCGGCCGGGGCCCGGCGCGAGCGTCGTGGACGTGGCCGTGCCGAGCCAGTGCACGGTGAGTGTCGCCGCGCCCGACTCGTCGGCGGCCTGGTACGCCAGCATGGCGCCGTCCCGCGACGCGCTCAGCTTCGACTCCACGAGCGCGTCGTCGGTCAACTGCCCGAGTCGCCCGCCGTCGACGTCGATCGACCAGATATCCGTGTGCCGCGAGCGCGTCGAGAGGAACATGCACTGCTGTCCCCCGCCGTCCCGTCCCACGAGCACGGGCTCCCAGTCCTTGGCAAGATGCTTCGTGATCGGCTTGGCGCTTTTGGTCGCCACGTTGTAGAGCCACACGTCCGAGCCGCCAGCCTCGTGCGATGCGAACGCGACGAATTGGGAATCGCTCGACCACGAGAACGCCGGGTGCTGGACTTCCGCTACGGGCTCCAGCAGGCGCGGCGCGTCCGTGTAGGTGAGGGCCACGAACAGGCTGCCCTTGTACGTGAAGGCGATGTGCGTGCCGTCCGGCGAGTAGCGCACCGAGTCAACTGGGTGCTTCTCGCCGCAGCCGGGCGCCAAAATGAACGGCGCGATCAAGAGTGCAATGAGCCAGGTGTGTTTCATGGTTAGCCAGTTCTGCATGTTTCACAAACCCGCGCTGGATGGCCGTGCGCGCTTCGTGCTCGCGGTAGCCGCATTCGCCGGAATGCGGGCGCTCTGTGAGCCCCTCGCGGCCCAGCCGAAATAGCCGGAGTTTCCAAACTCCGGCTATTTCGCTGCGACTGGCCGGCGTGGCGTTTGGCCCGCATGCTGGCGCATGCGGCTGCCTGTCTCTTCGCAGACGCACGCTCAACACTTAACGGCCGAGGCCGCGCGCCGCGAGCGCTCCACCTGTTACGCCCGGCCGAGCAACCGGCGGAAGAACGCAATGCTGTCCCGCGCGGCCCGTTCTTCGTCGTCGATGCCGTGGCCGAGTTCGAGCGAGAGGACGCCGTCGAAACCGTGCTCGCGCAGCGACGCGACGATGTCGCCCCACTGGAGGATCCCTTCGCCTGGCGACGCGAACCGGAACTGCTCGCCGTTGCCCATGTCCCAAGCCTGGTCCGGCACGGGCGACTGGAGAGGCGCGACCGCGGCGTCCTTCGCGTGGGCGTGCACGATGCGGTCCGCAAACTCACGCACGAACGGGATCGGCGACTCGCGGTGGTAGGGGAAATGGCTGGGGTCGAAGTTGATGCGGAGCGAGTCGTCGCTGAGCTTCTCGAACAGCTCCTGCGTCGTGGCCAAGTTGCCCACGAAGTACACGAACACCGGCTCGATGCCTACCGCGACGGGCGTGGTGGACGCATGATCGAGGATGTCGCCGTACGCCTCAACAAGCATGGCCCACGCGTCGTCGCGGGACACGCCGGCGGCCGGGGGGCCGCTGACCGTGTGCACGAACGGCACGCCCATCTCCGCGGCGTAGTCGACCGCGCGCTTGGCCAGGGCGACGTTGCGTTCGACGACGTCCTGGTCGGACGAGATGAACGTGGTGTGGCACTGGAGAGCGGAGATGTCGATGCCCGAGGCGCGCACGTCCTCCGCGATGAACTGCGCTTCGTCCATGGAGCATGGGCCCAGGTCCGCGCAGGGCGGCTCGCCTTCGGCCACGCACATGCCTTACTCCACGAAGTCGTAGCCCATGTCGAGCGCCAGCTCCGCGCCGACGCGGAAGGAGCCAATCTTGAAACCGGTAACGCTGATGAGAAGGCCGAGTTGCATTGGGGAATCCTTGTGTTGTTTGGTCGTTTGGAGTCGCGCCTGTAGGCCTTTACCCCGGCCGGATCGATCCCGAAGCTTCGGGACTGTCGATGTCGTGTCCTACTCCTACTCCTACTCTTGGTCTTACTCTTAGTCCTACTCCTCCTCCGTGTCGTGCGATCAAGAGTAAGACTAAGAGTAAGACTAAGAGTAAGACTATGAGTAGGAAGTGCGGCACATCCGCCCCTTTCTCGCGGCGATGTCGGCGAGAAAGCGTAGAAGCTAACCGCGCTTGAACAGAGCGAACACCTCGACAGCTTCCTGGAGGAAAGCGCCGATCTCTTCCGGTTTGGCGCGCTTGCCTTGGCGGTAGAACACGAGGCCGTTGCCGCCGCCCTCCGTGCACAGCTTGGGGTGGTGCTCGTAGTAGGACAGCACGTCTTGGGAGAATGCCGTGCGGATCGAATCCTCGTCGTCGCCTCGCAGCAGGTAGCGCTTCGAGAAGTCGGGGTGGTCGTCGAAGTCGATGTCTTGGCATCCGAAGGCCGCGCCGATCTTGTGGAAGAAGTGCTCCGGCCTCAGCGCGAAGGCCGGCAGGTCGAGGTCATCGGACTCGAAGAGGGCCACGGACTGTTTGTAGGTCGTCGAGTTCTTGCCGCTGCCGATCGTGTACTGGTAATCGAAGACGGCCACGGTCGTGCCTTGGGTTTCGCCCCGCATGACGTTGCGCGACTTGCGGCCGTGACCTTGGTTGAATAGGTGGAAGCCAGTATCCGCACCCGGGCCAGCGCCGTCTTCCTTATCCGAAAACTCGAAGTTCATGCTCGCCGCGAGGCCGCGCATGGCTTCGGCGCGCTTCTTCTCGTTGAAGTATGCAAACACGAAGACCAACACAACAGCGAGCGCGACGACGATGAAGGCGGCAATGCCTATCATGTCCTCCATGGGGATCCTCCTGTCACGCTGTCAGGAACTATGCCGGATCATGCGCATGCAGGCATCTTGCCCAAACCAGGCGCGGGTGTCAATGGCGTGCTTGGCCCCCTTCAGAAGCCCGCCGCCAGCGAGCGGCCCGATCAACGAATCCCGGCTGGATTCCGTCTTACAGCCCAGGGTTGCGGGCAGCGTCCGCAACCCTGGGTGCGGGATGGAGGTTATTGGAGGACCTCTACGGGGTCCTGTCCGTTCCGTCCGTCAGTCTCACACGTAGCGCTCGTCGAACTCGATCTCATACCTGCGGAGGAACGCTCGGAATTCGTCCTGGAATGAGATCTTCTGATGGTGTTGGTCCTGGCTAGCGATGTAATCACAGACATCCTGCACCTGCGACTGGCCGATGGAGAAGCAGCCGTAACCTGCCTGCCAATGGAACCCGACGTAGTCTTCTCGTTCCTTAATCCAGTTCGTGGATACGCGCTTGACCTCCTTCACGAACTC
>JAJRTI010000224.1 GCA_024278415.1 Planctomycetota bacterium
CCTTCGGGCTGCGGTGTCCGCGAGGGGTTGCACGCAGGCGAAGAGCCGGGACGTTTGTTGTGAACCTGCCTGAATCCACTTCGAAACTGAAACTCCAGAATGCAACGCGTTGGGATACGTACAATCAGACCTACACCCTTAGCCTCCTTGTAGAGGTCGGCAGCGCGTTTGAACTGTCCCCGGCGCTCCAGCCACTGCGCCCAGGTGAGGCACACGCCGGCGATCTTCTTGCATAGCGTCTCGGCATCAGGAAGCCTGGCCGGCTTCGTCTGCTCATCGCCAGTGGCCACGAGCGCGTCGCCGAGCAAGTCTCTGGCCCGTTGGAAACGCCGCGTGCGAAGGCACGCGTCCACGTGCTCCCCCCAATACGCAAATGGATCGTGCTCGTGCGCTTTCTCGAACTTGGCCAACGCGGCCCCCCATTGCTTGGCCTTGGCCAAGTCCTTGCCCCAATCTCCGTATGCCCTCGCCAGGCCTGCGCCGACGTTGAACAGCACCGCATCCCTGCGTTGGCTCAACTCCTCCAGCAGTTGCACGCATTGCCGCCGGTCCCCGCGGCGGCGGCACAGCTCTGCATAGTCCGACAGGAACCGCGCAGTGCGGAACGCCTTGGGCGCTTTCGCCAGGCGTTTGTAGAACTGGGCCGCGGCCTCGGCTTGCCCCGCGGAGAAGTAGTGTCGCCCTAGGCGTTCGCAGGCCGCGAACTGCACGAGGCCATGCGGATATGGATCCGCGGCGATCTCACGCAGCTCCGCCTCCTGCGCGTTGTCCACCCCGTTGAGCGTCTCGTATTTCAGATCCTCATAGCGCTTGAGGAACTTGGCGTGCCGCAGGACGGCCCGCTTGTCCTTGGGTTGGAAGGACGCCAGCTTCTCACAGGTCTTCGCCGCGTCCGCCCACTCTTGAAGCCCCTCCTGTGCTTCAGCTAGAAACCGGTATGCTTGCGGGGGGGGGGGCGCTGTTCTGCGTCGCCTTCACGAGAAGCTCCGTCGCCCGCGCGTAGTCCCCGGCCTCCAGCTTCTCAATGCCCATGAGCACCAGGCGTTGATCCGAAGGCCCCGCGGCCACCCCAAGCGTCAGGCAACACACCACCGCGGCGCCAAGCTGCTGTCGCCGGCCACATTGGATCGCCTGCAACACTGCTCTGCTTCTCCTTCCCCAGCGAGATGCTGTCAAGCCAGACGAACACCCGCATGGATTGATGTAGCGCAGGATACCTCCGCGGATTGTGCGTGTCAACGGTTTATTTGCATGAACAGCCTCTTCATCGAGCTGCACCTTGACGGGGATGTGGATGTGCCCGTCGCAGAACTGTTGGCGCTCGATTGCTTCAATCGGGGGAAGTCGCACGGGGGCATCATCTTCGCTGTACGGAGGCGTCCGCACGAGATCGTGAGACGGCTCCTCAATATCTTGGACCGCGTATCGGCCGATGAGATGCGCGATCCGTTGCGGTACATTTGACCATTCGGTGGATGGACCTGGGGCTGGGTGCGCTGGGGGGGGGCGCCGTCCATGTGAGCACCCGCTCGTTGAACGCACGCGCCGGCGCTGCTATAATGCGCGCCATTCGCCAGGGAACGGCCCATTTGCTGCATCGACAACGCACCTGCAAGAGAGGACGCGCGCTGTGTCCATGACGCTTGAAGAACTCGCCGGCCATTTAGGAGGGCAAGTCAAGGGCGACGGCTCCGTCGAGATTCACGCGGTCATGCCCATGGACGCGGCCATGCCGGGCACGATCACCTTTCTCGCGAACCCGAAGTACATCCCCCAACTCGAGACCACGCAGGCCTCCGCCATCATTGTTGCGCCGGACTTCGCAGACGTCGACCGCAACCTCATCATCATCGACAATCCCTACCTTGCGTTCGCGCGCGCGGCGGGCCTGCTCATGGAGCGCAAGTTCCCGCCCGAGCCGGGCATCAGCCCCGACGCGGCCATCCACCCGGACGCGCAAGTCGGCGAGGACGTGGCCATCTACCCGAAGGCGTACGTCGCCCAAGGCGCCAAGATCGGCGACCGCGCGGCGCTCTACCCGGGCGTGTACGTCGGCGAGGAGGCTGAGATCGGCGCGGATACGGTGCTCTTCCCCAACACCATGGTCTACCCGCGCAGCCTCGTGGGTGAGCGATGTGTCATCCATGCCAATTGCACCATCGGCAGCGCGGGCTTCGGGTATGCGCCGGACGGGCACAAGTGGGAGAAGATCCCCCAGGTGTGCCGCGCCATCATTGGCGACGACGTGGAGATGGGAGCGAACAGCGTGGTGAACCGCGGGGCCGCGCGCGACACGGTCGTGGGCCGGGGCACGAAGATCGACAGCTTCGTCATCATTTCCCATGGCGTGCAGGTCGGCGAGGATTGCCTGTTCGTGTCGCAAGTTGGCGTGTCGGGCACGGTGACCATCGGCAACCACTGCACCTTCGGCGGCCAGGTGGGCATCGTGGGCCATCTCACGGTCGGCGACAACGTGGAGGTGGGGGGCAAGTCCGGCATTCGCGGCGACCTCGCGCCCAACAAGAAGTACCTCGGCCAGCCCGCGATTGAACTCGAGAAGGCGCGGCGGGTCTACATGGCCCTCGTGCGTCTGCCCGAGATGAAAGCTAAGCTGCGCGACTTGGCGAAGACCGTCGCAGCGCTGCAAGACAAGATTGCAGAACTGGAAGGCCAGTAGGGCGGGCGGGGCATCTTCAAGAAAAAGCTTGACATTGTCAGGGGCATTCCATAATTTCAATAAGTCGCCGGCCGTTGGCTGAGAACCCGCGGCCACCCAACCATTTGCCTTTCCCCTGGGCCGGGGCTTTCATGAATCCGACACGCGAGATTCCTTGCCCGATGCTTGACCCACGTCTGCTGCATTGGGCCAGATCGTTCACGAGGCCCCATCTCTACGAGAGCCAGCGTTTTGTGCGCTTTCGTGGCCTTGGCCCGGCATGATGGTGGGCCCTCCAAGGGTGTCTGGGGTCGTGGTGTCTCAGCGCGGATGCCCTATCCGCTTCGATGTCAGCCTCTCATGATCGGCCGCGTGCCGCTCCCGGCTCTCCTTGCCCGCGTGCAAGTACCGAGGAATCGTCCAGGCGGCCGAATTCTTGAGCGTTTGGCTTGCGAGTCGAGCGGGACAGGGCCAGTACTGGTGCGCTTCTTTGCACGAGCCGGGTCAAGCTGAAGTCAGGCGATCTGGCTTGGCGAATGCAGTTGTTTGGTTCAAGAGTAAGGAGGTCCAAACGTGGCCGTTTCCTGCCTGTGCACAACGTTGGGTCGGTTGCTGCGAATGCGAGAAGTTTTCTGTCTCGGGCTGTTTGCCCTGGTGCTGACTCCGGCCCATTCCTGCCGGGGCGAGGACGTGTTCCGGGGGCTCTATGTGCTCAAGGGCGAGCTTGAGGTCGCCGCGCTCACTACGGACCAGAAGAAGGCGCTCAAACAGTCGAAGGTTCCGCCTGGGAATCTCAAGTTCAACGTGGTGAAGCCTGGGCAGCGGATTCCGTACGGCCAGTTTATGCGCTCAGGCAAGAGCGGCGTGCGTTTTCTTCTGGACGGCCACACGGTCGTCGAGGCCTGCCAAGCCTCTGAATTCGGCATCGCCACCGTGCCGATGAAGGACTCGTCTCGTGCATCACGTGCGCCACAGAAAGCCGCACTCATCTACGTCTTCTCGGGTCGGGTTGGGCTGATCACGCACCCGAAATACCTGCCGCCCAACCAGTGGGTCGCCATCACCGATGGCAAGAAAGGCTTCAAGACTCAAGGGGGCCTGAAAATTCTTTCTGTGGCCTCCTACGAAGAATAGGCCTACGCCGCGAGTGCACGAGGCCGCGTATCCATCCCTTGTCTACCGGAGCGTTGGCGATGAATCATCCCCTCATCAGTAGATTCCTCCGTATTGTTCCCTTGGTGCCTATCTCGATTCTGATCGGGTTGAGTTCGGGCGAGTTGAACGCGCAGACCGCATCCGTTTGGGATCGCATTGATACGTTCAATAAGCAGGTGGGCAGCATTCGCCCAACGGACTTTGCGAACGTGGGGACCGACTCGAAGGATCGCCCGATTGGATGGGGGCGATGCTGTGGGAAACTGGAGTCTCCGGAGGCCCTCCAATGGATTTTCGGATGGACCGCAGACGTTGTCGATCCCCCGCCGCTCAGCGAAGACGCTGGGGCAGTGGCGAGCCCTTTGTGGCAGGAGGTCTTCCAGCCCGGAGGCGCGGCGATCACCGCCACTACGGCTTTCATTGCAAGGGGCGGCGAAGGGTTTGGCCTGCTTGATTCGGGGCGAGATCCGGGCAATCCCGGCGGCAGCAGACCCAACTACCTTGCGTCTCTCATCAGTGTGCCTTACTACCCGTCAGGTGGGGCTGGCGGCATCTTTCCCATCACGGGGACGGGAAGCTTCTTTTTCGGGCAGTTTCCCGGCTTTTTCAGCTTTGGCCACAACTCTGGCAATGGGCAGCTCGCAAACGGACAGACGGCCCAGTTCGGCCCTGCCGGTACCGTATTCTCGGGAGGTGGTTCGCCCGTACCCCCGACCTACCCGCTCACTGGCGACTACACGGTTCCTTTCAGCATTACGGGCTCCGGCATCCAAAATCAGGCCGGAGGAATCAGGAAAGTTCAAGATCCTGTTGTGGAGTTTGCTGGCCCAGGAGGCAACTTCACCGTGGGTGGCCAACCTGGGCATACGGTCGATGTCAAATACAAGAATCCGTGAGGACCTCTTCACCTGACACAGATGTTGCCTGCCACCTCAGAAACAAGGGGTGCAGGCCTGGTTGTACGTATCACAACGCGACGCAATCTGGAATTTCGAAAGTCGATTCCGGCAAGAGGACAACGAACGAGCCGACTTTTGCTCTGCGTGCAACAACCCCGCGGACTGGGCAGCCTAAAGGGCTGCCACAACATAGCCCAGTGCAAGCCGCGCGCGGCGCCGCGCTGGGGCCGCGGCGGCTTGCGCCAAAGAACGCTGAAAGCGTTCCACAAGGCCCGCCGGCTGCGTTTGTGCAACGCTTTCAGCGTTGCGCGTTCTTTTCGGCATCCTTCCCAGCGCGGCGCTTGTTCGCCCGCTCGCGCGGCCGAACAAGCTTGCACTGGGCTATGATGTGATGCGCCTTCAGCGCATCTGCACTCTGCGCCGCCGCGCTGTTGCAATGAACGCCCGGTTGACTACGTACGTTCAGACCTGCACCCGAAACAAGTAACACTTCAGCCAAGTACAACAGCCAGGTACCGGAATACTGTCAAAGCTCCCGTGCAACGCCGCGTGTTGGGGTATCTGAATCCCAACGGGATTCCGGATATCAGCCCAGGGTTCGCGAGCGAAGCTCGC
>JAJRTI010000225.1 GCA_024278415.1 Planctomycetota bacterium
CACTAGCAGCCCGTCAACAAAGTGCTGTCCTGCTGCGGCGGGGGCTTTGCGCCGATCTCTGCGTTGCGAAATCTCGACGAATCTCCCAATTCGCCTGCGATTTCGCGCCTTGATCTCGGCGCAAATCCCTCCGTCTCGCGACGGACGACTTTATTGACGGGCTGCTAGCAGCCCTTCTTCTGTCCAGCTTGCGCGTCGTACGCCGCTTGCTCACCCGGCGCGAGCGAGACGACGACCTTGTCGCCCTTCTCCGCGTACTGCACCTTGTCCTCGCGCGCGAGCCAGCCGAGCCCTTGGTACGCGTCCTTGGCCTTGAGTTTCATTTTCCGCGAGAGCAGAGCCACTTCCACTGCACCCGATGCACCAAGAAACTGCCAAACTTTCCCGGCCAAATCGCCAATAACGTGCTTCATCTCACACTCCCTTCGTGCAGAACTGTGACGTCCAGACAATCCATCTCCCCATGATTATACCATGCGTTCGGCGAGCAAAGCGCAAGTTCCGGGTGTGTTTACGATCTGCTTCATGGCCTCCGATTGCGAGAGCACGGGGGCCGCGAAGTCGGCCAGTCTCACCCAGGGACATGCGAGGGAGCGGGCGAGCTTCGCCGTTCGTCGAAATGCGAAGGCGTTCCGACGGACGGCGAAGAAGCAGAGAACGAACAAGGCAGGCACAAGTGCGACCAGCGCCTGCCTTGGATGCTCCGTCTGTCGGATAGCGCTACGCCGTCTTCCAGAGCCCGTGCTTGTTGCACCACTCGCGCGCACAGCAGATCTCAGCCGCGTCGGTTTTGAACACGGCCTCTGGCGCGTCGCCCGGCTTGAGGGGCTGAATCAGGCACTGGCCATCGGCGCAGATCTCGATCCACTCGATGTAGTGATCCTCGTCCATGGGGTGCAGTGTGCTGCCGACCGTGACCTTCACGCCGCCTTCGATCTTCTCGATCACCGGCACGTGCTTTTCGGTCGCGGCATCGGCCGTCTTGGCCTCGTAGAGCGCCATGGACTCGCCACAGCAAACCATCTCGCCGCCACCGGCGTGTACGACGACCGCGATGATCCCACAATGCTCACACTTGTAAACCTGTCCACATTCCGCTGCCATAAGACTCACTCCTACCATATGAGGAAAACGATGTGGCCCGCGACCCCATCGCGTCGCTGGCCATATTGAACATGCCGCGGCGCGTTTGGCCACGGCTAACGTCGGGTGAGGCCGAAGCCTCCGCTGCCTGCGCCCGTCTTGGGCCACTGCTGCTGGCGCCACGCCATACGTCTATTGATAGCATCCCGCGGCACAAATGGGAAGCCCCAATCGAACAACGATCGCGCGCCCGCGTCGTTTGACTTGCCCTACGGCCCCCGCGACAATGCCTGCCCATGCACGCACACCGCACACAGGACAACAACTGCGACTACAGCATCATCGTGCCGGCGTACAACGAGGCCGAACTGCTGCCGCGCACCTTGGAGGCGCTAACCTCATCCGTGGCCGCCATCAGCACTCACACCGGCGAGATTGTGGTGGTGGACAACAACTCGACCGACGACACGCCACACATCGCGCAGCGCATGGGGGCCCGCGTCGTCTTCGAGCCGGTCAACCAGATCTCGCGGGCGCGCAACGCGGGCGCGGCCGCGGCGCGGGGCCGGTATTTCATTTTCATCGACGCGGACACGACCGCGCCGGCCGAACTCATCGAGGCCGTGTTGGCGGCGCTGGACTCGGGCGCGGTTTGTGGAGGCGGGGCGAGGATCGGCACGTCGGAACCTCTTCCCCCCATGGTCCGGCGCTCGCTCGACTCATGGAACTGGCTGTCGCAGCGCCGGCGTTGGGCCGCGGGCAGTTTCGTCTATTGCCATCGAGATGCGTGGGACGCGGTGGGCGGGTTCAGTGACAAGGTGTACGCGGCCGAGGAAATCTACTTTTCGAAAGCCATGAACCGTTGGGCGCGCAAGCACGGGCAAGAGTTCCGAATCCTCCCCATCGCCGTCGACACCTCCATGCGCAAGATGCAGTGGTATACGTTCCGCCACTTGCTGTCCCGCCTGATCCTCCTGGCCATCTTCCCATGGCTCAATCGATCCCGCAGGTTCTGCCGCATCTGGTACGAGCGGCCTGACGCCAAGGGCTGACGAGGCCATGCGCTGGCCGTGCTCACCGGGGCCGCCTACTTCTTCTCCACTCCATCCGCCTCCACCGGCCGCACGATCATCGCACACCACTCCCAGGTCTGCGCCGGCGATGCAGCCCCTATGTCCAGGTCGAGCCGCCCGTCGTACACCGTCACCGTGAACGTGGCCGCCTTCGGCTTGCCCTTATCGTCATCCGCGATCTCCGGGTCCAGCTTCAGCCCTTCCAAGACCATCTCCCCTTCGGCGCGCACGTCGACGGTGCAAGGGCCACTGTTAGCCGAACGCATGAACAGCTTCACTTCATACCTGCCGTTTGCCAGGCCGATCCAGAAGGACCTCGGCCCCGCGCTGCCCGGCGAGGGCATACAACTATCGTCAAGCAGTGCATCCACTTTCGCCCGCGCCTTCCGCTGCCGAACCTGTAGCACCGCTCGGCCAACGTAATCCGGGCCAGGCGCCCAGCCGTAGACAATGGCCGGCTTGTTTGTTCGCGGCCCCGGGCCGGCTCCGCGCTCCCGGACCAGCCGCACGGCCGGCACGGCCACGTCCCATGCCACCTCGCCGAGCGGGTCCAAGGGCTTCGCGGTCGCGCGCACCGTCAGCCGGCCATCGCACGCGACGGCCGGCAGTGCGACCCGCGTGGGCCGGTTGGGCATCACGTTCTGAAGCACGTCGCGCCCACAGACAGCCACGTCAATCGCGACCCGCCCTGAAGCGCTCAGCACCACATCCAACGCGTATTCGCCAGGCGCGACATCGGCAAGCAGTTCCTTCGCCGTGTCGAAGTTCTCGGACAGATTCCACTCCACGTCCACAGCTTGGCCTTCCCGCGGCACCGCCGGCCCCTTGTGCTCAACCGTCATGGCCAATACGACGACGCGGTGGTCGGCGTCGCCTGAGGCCAAGCGCACACGCGCCAGCTTCTTAGGCTTCAGCGGGAGCGACAACACGCCCACGTGCGCCCGGGGCAACTCCGCCGCGAGCCGCACCTCAGGCGCCACGAACACGGGGGGCAAAGCCGCCGGTTGGTAGTGCTCGAAGTTCCGCAACTCGACGGTCTCCTCATCGCCGTCCTCGTACTCAAGCGTGACCCGCGCGCCAACGGCGTTATCGACCGTTCGGTTCAAACACACCCCGCTCAGCAGATGCAGCTTGCTGCCGGCCACCCCCACATCGACAGTGGCCTCGGGGCCGCGGCCAATCACGACGACGGCGTTGCCCGAGGCCCCGCTCTGGGCCAACGCGAATGGAATGCCCACATACGGCGGCGTCCCGCCGAAGGGCAATGCGGCAAAACCCTCGAGCGGCGAAGGCGCCCCGGCCTTCGATGGGTAGACGTGCTCTGGAGTGACGGCGATGAACCCGGGGGCCAGCGCCTCGTCCGAACCAAAGTCGAAGCCCACGTCACCCGCCAGCAACACCACCACGCCCTCGCTGGCGACGCGGCGAGTCACGCCAGACGCGGGAGCGTTGCAGACGCTCGCAAGGTCCAGGGGCGTGAATCGCGCGCGTTCGGACTTCGCCGAGTCGGCCTTTGCCTGTGCGCGCCGCGCGGCAACGGCCCCCGACAGGCCGTCGCACCATGTTCCGAGGCCCGCGTCCGCAACGGCGCCGATGCCCTCGGCCACGCCCGCCCATGCACGGAGACCCAATTCGTCCTCAAGCCACCTCTGCTTCCGCTCCGGCCGCGGCGCACTCGCCTGCCGCCACAGGCTGAACGCCGCCGCCTTGGCGTAGGCCGCGTCGCCGGTCGCACGATAGAGTGCGCCAAGGCCAAGCAGACAGGCGCGCTTGGGCCACGCGGCATCGACGGCCGACTTCAGCGCGGCCAGCAACTTGGCATCGTCCGTCACGCGGTAGGCATAGGCGAGCGCGGGCAGCACGTACCCCTCCCAGTCGCCATCGGGCTTCATGCGGGCCACACGCGACGCGAGCAGGCCGGCGTACGCCGCCACCTTCGCGCGCAGGGATTCGCCCGGGCGCATCTCCAGCACAACCGCCGCCATCGTCACGAGCCGGCTGAGATCCCGGTTCGTCAGTTTGTCCGGCTGCCCGCCTTCTGCGCCGGCAAGCAACTCCTCCAGCGTTTCGGCGACTCGCCGGTCGCCCGTGGTGAAGTATGCCATCGCCAGCGACATGGGCGACAGATGCGCAAGCGCCCCCGGCATGCCGTGGTCCGGGCCCGGCCGGCACGGCCAGGCGCGGGGCGCACTGCGGTCGATGCTGCGTAGTGTGTCCAGGTCGATGCTGTGCCGCACCATGGAGAGAGCCACGTCCAAGTGCTGGCGTTTCCCAGTCCGCAAGTACTGCGAGAAGAACGAGTACGCCAACTCTCCCGCGCCGTTCGACCAACCGGCTCCAAACAGATCCCACGCGTCCTGACTGGCAGAATAGCAGCGCGGCACGTCGCCACGATCGACGAATCCGCTCCAACGGTGGTCAGCCTCCAACCCGTCGCACGCCGCGGCCAGCCGTGCGCCCAGTTCCGGCAGGCTCACAGTATTCGGACTGCCCGCGCTTGGGGCAACGCCGCAGTGTGCCTCATACGCGGGGCTGGCAACGAGCGCGCCTGGCTTCTCGGCCGCGCTCACCAGCGCCAATGGCGCCTCCTCATCGCGACGTCGAAGCGAGCAGAAGAGCGAGTGGCTCTTGGACTGCGCCCTGCCCGAAGGCATTCGCCATGCCGGCGGCTGACGCATCCAACGCTCCCCGGCGGGCGTCTTGAGGAAATCGAGCAGCCCAAGCGGCGTGCGCTCCATCAGCGGCCTGAGGTCCAGCGGCTCAGGCTTGTGCAATGGCCAGAACAGTGCGGACAGCCGCCGGCTCGCATTGTCCAACAACAGCTCCTTGGGCCACTCTTCGAGCATCTGCGGCATGCAGACGGCGACGGCGATGGCGCCAACGTCGGCTGAAGCGAACCCATTGCAGCGCCGGCCCGCGGCCTGTTCGTTTCCGTCGACAACGACCGTAGCCCGCGGCGAGAAGTCGTCGAGCTTCGGCCACCGCCGGACCGCAACATCGTCTTGAAGCACATAGGCCACGGAATCCGAGCCTACGGCAGACTCGACCATCTGGTCGTCGCAGGCCGTCCTCAGCCTATCCGCAGGGCCGGGCAGAGCCAGCGCGACCCCGGCCGCCCGCAGCCGCGCCTCACTCGCGGGCTCGTTCAGCAGGAAGCTGTGCTGCACCTTGAAGTAAGATTGCCCGGCATAGAAGGAGAGCCACACGGCATACGGCGCGCTCGCGCGGCCATCGCGCCTAAAATGCTCGCCCGTCACCCGGACAACCGCCCGCACCGGCCCCGCCTCCACGAGTTCGACGTCCCGAGTCGGGTGGGCCTCATCGCTGTAACGCCCGGCCCTGGTGCGAACCGCCTCGGCCACGTCCGTCCACTCTACGAACGATGACAGCGCCGGCTCGCCAAGCGACTCGCCTTCGCCGTACTGGCCGTCGCCGTTCGCGTCGAACGCGAGCGAATGCACGAGCCCGCGCTTGCGAACATCAATGACCGCTCGCATCACACCGGTATCGACGACGACCTTCCCCACGCCAGCATCGACCCGCAACGGCGACGATGCAGCCGAGGCTGCGCCTTCGCCCCACGTGAGCCGGTAGCTTCGCTCCCCGCCTCTGGCAAGCAGGGACACGAGAACCCACTTGATGGAGCCATCCGGCCAGAACGCCAGCGGCTTAAACTGAGCGCTGACTTGCTCACCGCGTTCCGTGTAGAGCCCCAGCGACTCCGCCTTCCGCACCGCGCTTCGTGGGAGAGGCAGCCCCGACGCGACGGGAAGCGCAAGCCCCTCGCCCTCCGGCGCAGCCAGCCGCAGTGTGACACTCCCCTTGCCATCGCCAGCCTTGAAACCGGGTCCATCGGCCGCGCGAGCAACACTAGCCAAGAAGACGAGCAAGGCGATAGCAAGAGCCGCGTGTGAAACGCGAAGCCGCCCATGGCTTGATGCAGCCCTAATCCTCATCTGGCGCCCCCTCGACGGACACGTCGTCCACGAGCACTTCACGCGCGCTCTTGACAGTTTTGATCTGCACGCGGGCGAAAGCCGCGCCAAAGGGCGGCCGCACGGCATCAGTCCTCACGGCCTGCCAATCCGTTGCAGCCGACTGCGCCGGCACGCGGCACACCGGCAGGAGGCCGATCACAGTTTGCTGCTGGTCCAGCCACTGGAGCCAGACGCACAGCGCCGCGCCTACCGCTGTCCCATCGCCAAGGCGATACCGCAACGTTACGGTGGTGCGCTTGCGCGAGTCGATCTTGAAGGGGTGGGAGAGCACTTCACGCGACACGGCGGCGCCGCCCGCGGCAAACACCAGTGCGCGTGACCCGGCGACGCCTCGATCATCCGTCTGGGCCTCGCCCCAGCTCGCGTGCCAACCGATGGGGCGGTCCCGCTCATCAACAAACTCGAACCCGCCGTTCACGAGCGCCTCCGCGGGGTGTGCCGTCTTGGAGCCCACCGGCGCCCAACGCTGTGCGGAGGAGACGTCCCGCGGCGGCCCGGCCGCGTTCAACTCCGGGATGAAGCGCGTGTCAAGGACGCAAGCGCTCTCGTGGCAGGTGAAGGGGAAGATGCACGCCCATGAGTAGCCTTCAGCCTCTTCGCCCGCTGCGAGCGGCCGTTTGAACCTCAAGCCTTCCAGAGGCTTGCCATTCATTCCCAGGATTTTGAAGTAGAACTTCGGCTCGCCCGGCCCACAGATCTTGATCAAGATGAAGTTCGGCCCATCGCGCAACTCGACCGGCACGCGTGACGTGTCCGCAGCGAGCTTCGTCGCCGCGCCATGCACCTTGCACACGGCGACGCCGTTCACCCACACCTTGTGCGGTCCGGGCATGCCCAGCGCGAGCAAGACAGACATCGGCCCGCCGCTCTCCACTTGTGTGCACACGTACGCGGCCTCATGCTTCCCCAGCGCCTTGGGCATTGGCAGGCGATACACCGGATCGGCCGCGCATACACCGGCAAACGCTAGCGTGAGCAACGCGACAACGCGGCTGACGATGCGAGACGATGGAACGTGCTGAGCCACCCTATTCCTTTGGGAACAACTTCGTGATGGCCTGGGCGATCTCTGCGCCCGTAGGTGGACCAATCTTGAGAAACGTGCGCCGGGCCGCGTCCTGCGCACTCAATGCGCCGACCTTCTGGGCTTGCCCCATGTCATCCAGGGACACAAGGCGCTCGCCTGTGTGGACATTGATGACGCGCACGGCCCGCCGGCCCTGGTAGAAAACCTGCGGCGGGTTGATGGGCCGGCCAAAGAGCTGGTCAAGCTTCTCCTTGAAGTTCGCGTGAACTTCGCCCACCACGGCCACGTCCGCAACCTGGCCCATCAACTTCACGACCTGCGCGTCGGTCGCGTTGCGCATCGCGCTGGCGTCCGGCAGCTTGCTTTGGTCCACCACTTGGAAGCCCGCCTTCACCAATGCGCCGACCACTTTGCTCTCCGTGTACGATCGCTGGCCCGTCGGCTTGCCGTCCACGAACTCCGCGATGCGCACGGCAATCCGTGTGGAGGTCGGCGTCAACAGTCTGTATGTGAAGGTCGCCTTGGGCAATGCCAGACTCGTCACGCCCGGGAACAACTCCTCGAACGCCGGCAAAGCCTCGATCAGATGCTGCGACTGCCCGTCGTAGTCCGCGCGAGTGACGGTGCACTCGGCGATGCCGTTCGAGTCGGTCGTCGCCAGCGCGGGCTCCAGCGCGATCTTACCGGGCTGCACGTTCGTGGGCGAGAAGCGGATGGCGACGCTCCCGGCCGGCGCCAGCTTGCCGGCATGGGAGTATACCAGCCGCACCTTGAGCTTCTTGGGCAACGGCTTGCCAGGCGAGCCCTGCTGCTCGTTGCCTCCCACGATCTGCATGCTCAAACCGCTCAACAGCCGGTCTGCCATGACGACGGCATCGGCCGCGGTAGGCTCAGGCTTGGGCAGCATGTGGCTCGGCTGCCAACCGGGCGGCCTTACCACGTTGAGGATACTCTCGCTCTTGATCCCCTCGACGAACTCGTTGAGCGCCTTGAAGAACTGCTTGAGGGCATGCATGAACTGCCCGGCGTTGGCGCCGCGCCGTCCCTCGGCATAGAACTTCTGCCCGGCAAGGCGATGCCGGCTGATCTCGGCCACGAGTGCGGTGGCCCACTTGGCCCGATTCGCCGCCACGAGGCAGTAGTGCGTGCGGCTCCCAGCGTCGTAGTACCGGTCCACGACTTGCCCGGCCTGGACATCGATGTTGACCTCGCTCTGGGATAGCACCCTCGTGAGGGTCTTGACAGTGCCCTGGTTCTTCACGCCGCCGTCTGCACCGACGCGCTGGACCATTTGGCTGTTGATTTCATCTTGGAACTTCTGCTTCACGTTCACGCTAATCTCTTTGCCGAGCGCAGCGTACGCGTCGACTTCGGCGCCCTTCTGTCCATCGATGAACGTGTCGTTGCCGGCCAGCGTGCGTACGCCAATGCCGGTCAAGTATTGGCTGCGCGGGTAGGCCGGATGCTTGCCCATGGCGAGCCACTGCGGGGCTGGACCCGATGTCTTGGGGAGGGGCATGCTAACGCGCTCGTCCTTCTTGGGCTCCTCGGGCTTAGGCGCCTCAGGCTTGGGCTCTTCGGGCACGACCTCCTTCTTCGCCTGCGCCTCCGCATACTCCTTGAAGCGCTCGGCCGCCGCCTTGGGGTCGGCGCGGAAGGCCATGTCCTTCGCCATCGCCTCCAGTTGCTCCCGCACCCGATCGGCCGCGGTCTTGTAAAAGGACGCGTCCCGAGGCGCGGTCACCAGTACGTAGAGCGTGCCACTTGGTGCGAACCATTTGTTGCGCTGGCGCGTGTTCTGCATCGTCACCGATGTGATCCCTCGGGAGACGGACTCGGTGAACTGTTTCGAGGTTTGGCTCTCTGGGTTGGCGAAGTCTTGCGAAGAAGCCATCCAATCCTTGAGCATCGCATCCACGCGCGTTTGGATCGTATTGGCGATCTCGGTCCGCGCTCGGAGCATGGCGGTCTTCTGCGTGAGCGCGGGGTTCTTCAGGTCGGCGCACATGCCCACAGCCGCGAACACGTTGGCGCGCTCCGCCTTGTCGACGCCCAGCAACGGCTCGTTGATCCAAGCAGGGCCCTTGGCGGTCTCACCGAACTGGATGACGTCCGGCCCACCACAGCCAAAGACAGCGATCAGCATCGCAGCACACGCCAGTGGCGTTGCGTGACGAAGTGCAGGCTTGCGCATCGTAGTGGCTCCTAGCGTCTCGGTTGATACGACAATATGGGAGAGCCCTACTCAGGCAGAGCGCCCCTGCGAATCCGCACGGCTCTCATGCTCCGGTTGCCGCTTCTGGGCATCATGGCCCCCGGTTATTTCATGTCCTGGATCCGGCGGTCCAGTTCATCGAATGCCGCGCGCGCCTGGGCCTCAATCTCGGCGGGCTGCTGATCTGGCGCCTTGGCGGCCAGTTCCTTCTTGATCTTCTCTTGCGCAGCCAGCGCGGTCTTCCGCAGTTCTTCTGCGAGTGAGGACTTGTCGAGCTTCGCAAGCGCCCACCATGTGCCCTTCTCACTGACCAAGCCATCGCGGTCGCACCAGACGGATATGATCTGCGAGCCGCTCATGGACACGTCGAGCGTTTCGGAATCCATCGATGCAAAGAACTCCTCCGCGTGCCCCTGCCCGCCGAGAGCGTTGGTGGAACTCGCCCAGTCCACGAGCACGCCCTTGACATCGACGCGCAGCGTCTTCGCGAGTTCGGCCCGAGCTTGTGACATCGCCTTGTCACGGGCATCCTGCTCGAATCGCGTCCGCGGCCACGATGCCACTGCGTAGATGGCGGACCTACTCTGCGGGGTCTGGAGGGTCCAACTAGGCGGCGAGGCACAGCCTGTGCAGAGCAGCAAAGCCGCAATAGTGATGACGAGCGAATAACGGACGGACATACTTTCCTCTCCAAAGCGATGAGGGCGTATCAAAGCGGGCACGGCGAAACGGGGCGGCGAAAAAGCCGCCAGCAGCCCAGAGTCTGAAGTGCGACGCTCGCCGCACACCAGACCCTGCGCTGCCAGCGCGCCGGGCCGTACACAGCCCCGACCCCTAAACGGGGCCGGGGCTTGTTTGCGGTTGGGGGGGCGAATCTACTTCTGCTGGCCAGCCAAGTACTTGTCAAGATCGGACAACGCGTCCTCCATCTTGCCTTTCAGCAGCTTGTCCTGCTGATCTTGGAGGGCAGCCTTGGCCTTTTCCTTGATCGCCTTCATGAACTGGCCGTCCAGGTTCAGCATGTATAGGGCATATACTGTACCTTGAGGCGACGTCCACCTCTTGGCTTCAGTGGACCCTTCGAGCGTGGCCGAAGTGACATCCCGGCTCACCGACTCGGTGAACTGCTTCGAGGTCTGCATGTCGGGATTGGCGAAGTCAACAGACGCCGCCATCCAGTCCTTCAGCATCGCGTCCACGTGCGTCTTGATGGTGGCAGCCATCTCGACACGGGCGCGGCTCCGGGCAACTCTCACGGTCAACGCCGGGTTGGGGTTGTAGGCGCACATACCCACGGCGTAAAGCACCTTGCCCTTATCGCCGGGGAACGCGCCGGTCGGGTCGGTGACCAATGGTGGCGCATTTTCCAGGTTTTCGACAGGCTTCAGAGGCGCAGTCGGCTGGGGAGTCCCACAGCCAGCTAGCACCACGATCATGCACACGGCCATCAACCCAACAAGCATCTTTGAAAACGTAGACATATCAGAAACGGCTCCTTCTGTATGGGATGGCGCAACCAGAGCGTTGCGCCACAGAGATCATTGACACACCACAGATCCGGCTCATCTACACAGGGCGGAGTTCTGCGCGCCTCGCCAAGCCGAATCGTCCGCAGATGTTGTGGCAGCAACCTCCTTTCTTCGTTTACTGGAGGACATCAAGTGTCAGTAACGTGAATCTTCTCGCGTCGTCGAAACTCGCTTACCGCGCGGTATTGTACAACGTGCGCCCACATCGCCCGCATCGAGCGGTCGTCATGAAGATGGGCGTAGCGAACCGATTGCCGCAGGGGCACGCATACGTGCGCATCGGCTTGCGGCAATACGGGCAGATCAGCTTGACGTTTGCGCTCGGGCCCCTCAGCGTCTTGCCGCACGAGGGGCAGCGGTAGTAGGCGTTCTGTTGAGTACGAGCCCGTGGCGCCACAGGGCGCGACTGAGGCACATTCTGGTTCGGCACAACACCGGCCTCCCGCTCAGTGAGAGACGAAATGAGGCCTGACCAGAACTGGAGCGATGCGCGGCCCGACTTCTTCTTCTTATGTTTCAGTTGTTTGATCTTCGGATTCCTGAGCCCGGACAGATTGGCCAGGAAGTCGGCTTCCGTTGGCGCCAGGCTCACGGCCTTCTTGTAGTATTCCTCAGCCTTGGCCCTGTCGCCGTTGCGTTCGGCGGCAACGCCCAGGTTGTTGTACGCCGCGGCGTTGTTGCTGTCGGTCTGGATGGCCTTCTGCCATTGCTCTGCGGCCATATCCCACAGGTTCTTCTCGGCCAGTGCGTACCCGCGTTCCATCTCAGCCCCGGCGCCCTTGTGGACCGTTCTCTCGCCCACGGCCACGAGGGGCCGGATGCCGTCGACAAACTGGAGGCAAAGCTCCTCGACCAATTCGCGCACGATTGAATCGTCCGTCCCAAGCTGGGCGATTTGGGCATCGCCAATGGCCTCTCTGAACGGAGGTTCTTGGACTTCCTGTGTCTTCGCGAACGAGAGGATTCTCTCGCCCGTCGAGACTTTGACCAACGCGAGGTTGACCGACACGACGCCTTTCTTGTACGCGGTGCGCTTGATCTGGCGCCGGGTTGTGCCATCAGGCTGCATCACGTCAAAGGCCTTGGTCCCCTGATGCGTCGAGACCTTAGCCGCGCTCACTTCGCCGAAAACCATGGCGTCGACGCCGAGCATTTGTCCAGCCTTGGTGGCGGTCCGTTCGTCCACAACCGCACTCATCTGGAAACCTTGCTCCTCCAGCAGTTTCTGCGCCTTACCCCGCTCCACAACGGTATAGAACTGTGTCTCCGCGATTTTGCTAGCGAGCATGTTGGAGAAGTACTGCTCGTCAACGAGACGCGAGCGGCTCTTCACCCCGCCGATCGCGATGCGCTTGATATCGGCCAACTTCGGGGGCGCCTTCGGGTCGCTCCGAAGTTCCACCGTCATCGTGCCGCACCCAGATGCAAGCAGCGAGACAGCGGCACAGAAAGGCGCCAGTCGCCGAACTGAAGCATGAGATATTAAGATGCACATGGGCAATCCTTCTCTGGGCTTGGCATGGGGAACATGCGCCCACCTAGGGCTTTCAGAGCGTCGCCTCTGTCAGAAAGCGCCAAATGAGGGCATGTGTCCAAGCTCGGCGAGTATTATCCTAAACGTGTCCGCAAGCTGCTGTCAAGCCTAAACTGTTGCGGGTGCGTAGCAAGCGTGAGGCCAAAGCGAGCGCTATGTGCCAGCCACAGTGAATAGCCACGCTTTTGCATCCGCCAGTGGAACGCCAGCCATATGTGCGCCTCGTCACCGCACGGGCCGGGGGACCACCTCTGCGCGGCCGGCCTCGTGCCCAACAACGAGCACATGGGCCAGGCCCACAAACAGGCCATTCTCCACCACTCCAGGGATCGCGGCGAGACACGCCTCAGTGCCGGCTGCGTCCACAATGCCGTTGGGCCAGTGGCAGTCGTAGATAAAGTTGCCATTGTCTGTTAAGTAGGGAGTGCCATCAACCAACCTCAAGCGCGGCTCACTGCCCACCTCCGCGAGGCGGCGAGACGTTGTCTTATGGCCGAACTGAGCCACTTCCACCGGGAGCGCGAATCGCTGGCCCAACACGCCTACCACCTTGGATGGGTCGGCGACAATGACCTCCTTCGTGGTGATGCTGGCCACAATTTTCTCACGCAGCAGCGCGCCGCCGCCGCCCTTGATCATGTTGAAATCGCCGTCAATCTCATCTGCCCCATCGATGGTGAGGTCCACATGATCCACCTCATCCACGTCGAAAAGCGGAATCCCAAGCGCCTGGGCCTGCTCTGCGGACGCCACCGACGTGGCGACCGTCCTGATGCGGAGCCCAGCGCTCACTCGTCGGCCAATCGCAGCGATCGCACATTGAGCCGTAGAGCCTGACCCCAAACCAACGATCATGCCGTCCTCAACGAATTCGGCGGCGCGGTTGCCTGCAGCTTCTTTCGCGTTCATGGTTCAGAGGCGCTCAGAATGGGGAGGGGAGACACGCCGCCCTGCCTCTCACGGCGGTGACATTAGCAGGCCAAGCCGCGGCTGTCAAGGAAATGGCGGCCTTCCCATTCCCCACTGCCAAGCCCAGACTGCCCCTGTCGCCTTGACGATGGTCAGGCATCCCCAGAGGGCCACTTCGCGCGCTTCATCGTGTTTTTCAAATGGTCCATGAACGGCACCCGCAGGGGCTCCGCTCCTGCTAACACACTCGCATACGCGCGGGCATAGTCGAGCAGTTTTAGCAAGTAGAGCTTCTGCCGGAATGGCGCCGCCCCCTTGGCTTCGACGGACAGACACGGGATGCCGTGTTTGCCAAAGGCCTCCCTGCACGTGCGCGTGAGCCGTTGCTTGGCCCGAGGCAGCTCCGAAGCGCTGCGCAAAACTGTGTAGGAGAATCGGTCCCGCACACCGAACGCCTTCGCGCTGACCGCGCAGGTAACCGTCTGCTCGATCTCGTTATGTGCATCCTCGAAGAATGTGAGCACCTTGATCGGCAGCGTCACGCATTCGCCAAACTGGTTTTCAATGCGCATGCCCAATGCCGCATTCGCCTCGTCCACGATCACCACAGGGAGGGTCTGTTCGGCCATCGGGTCGGGCAACGGCTTCTCGGGCGCAGACCACCCGTATAGGAAATGCGCGGCGAGCTGTTTGGCTTTGTTGTGGTGGAACGCCGAGCCCGGCCCCCACTGCCTGTCGAGCCTGTCCAGCCATTGCGCCACAGCCGCAAAGTTCAGTTCCGCCAACTTGAACGCTTTCGCTCCCTTCCGGGCCACGTCTAGCTTATCGAAGATCGTGAGGAACGTAGCGACAGAGAACCCGATGGACTCGCGGGGCTGTTGAGTCACGTCGTCTCCCTCAAACGCATCCACGGGAATGCGGACAAACGCATCGTCGTTGGCCGCGGCTCGGCCAGCGAGTTCCCCGCCCTTGGCCACACACAACGCCTCACAGCCGCGCGCCCGAGCGAACTCATACCAGGCCACCATTTCCTCGGTATTGCCCGAATAGCTCGATGCTACGACAAGCGTATCAGGCCCAAGATCTGCCGCCGGGCGCGGGTAGTGCCGTACGACCTCGACCGGCACGGAATAACCCATGTTGCGCAGCAACTCGACGGCCATCGTCGGCCCGATGGCGGAGCCGCCAATCCCCGCCACGAGCACGCGCTTGGGCTTGGCCTTGAAGCCGCGCAAGTCTCGCTTGGCCGCGTCGAAGGACGCCGACATGTAGCGCGACATGTTGCCGATGCGGTGGATCATATTCTGCGGATCAACGCCGGCCCGTAGCTTCCCCGAGTCCAGCACCGCGGCCGGGCTCATCAGCCGCAACAGACCGAGCATCGCGCGCCGGCGAGCAAGCGTTCCACGGAACAGCACATCCTTCTGCCCAAATGACTTCGCCGGCAGGCACACCTCAACGCTCTTCAGCAACTCCTCGTCGCTGCTGCAAACCAAATCAACGAGTTTCTGTTTCTCTGTGAGTTCGCGCCTGGCCATCATGCTTCTCCCGCACCACTTGGGAAGGCCCAACCGATGCACGCGCCAATTCTGTTCTTGCAAACCTACTCGCCATGCGGCAGGAACACAACCTTGCCGCCAAGGGCTTCGTCGGCCGTACGGAACGCCTCGACCGCGTCGCCGATGGCGAACCGATGTGTCACCGCCGGCTCAAACGACGCGCCCGTCGCGGCGAGCAGCCGCGCGAGTTCCCACATCCAGCCCATGGGGAACACCACCGAGCCGATCAGCGTGCAGGCCTTGCCGTGGATGTGCGAGGGGTTGATGACCTCCTCGTTGCTGCCAACGCCCACGATGGCGGCCCTCCCGCCACGACGCAGCGACGGGATGATGTTCCGACGAGCCGCCGCGCTGCCGGACGTCTCGATGGCACAATCCACACCCGGCAGCAAGCTGCGCCCCGCAGCCTTCGAGAATCCAACTAGCTCCGCCGGCACATCGCTGTTCGCACCGTCGACTACTGCATCCGCGCCGCACTTCATCGCCAAGTCCAGCCGGTGCGGCGCCACATCGACGCCAACCACGCGGCAGCCGAACACCTTGCCCAGCGTGACACAACTCAAGCCGACCGGCCCCAGTCCGAAGACGGCCAACGTATCGTGCTGACGAGCATCGAGCCGGCGCAGCGCGCCGTACGCGGTGCCGCCGACGCACGCCATGAACGCGCCGTCGACAAAGCTCACCGACTCCGGCAGCGCCGCGCAGTTGCGCTCCGTCGCGACCATGAACGCCGCGAACGAGCCGGGGATGCCGACGCCGTACACGTTCTTTTCTCCCACGCACGCCACATACTCTCCCGCCGCGCAGAGCGGGCACACGCCACAACCTTGGTGGTGGTGCACCGTCACGCGATCGCCGGCCTTCAACCTCACCACTCCCGGCCCGACCTCCGCCACGATGCCGCACGGCTCGTGGCCGCGAATCTGGTCCGACGCATGAGGCCCGCGGAACACGGTAAGATCCGATCCGCAGATACCCGTCGCCATGACCCGCAACAACACCTGCCCGTGGCCTGGCTTGGGCACGGGGAACTCGCGCACGTCGCAACGCCGGTCGCCGAGGAACACGATGCCTTGCATGGGCCGCTACCTATCTTTTTCAAGTAATACGCACGCAATTCGCGAACGGACGGAGGCCACGAAGGCACGAAGACACGAAGTCGCACAAAGGACATATGAGCGACTTGCAAAACCCCAATAGGCCGAGGCCTCGCGCCTAACATCATGCATGGCGGAGGTGTCGAACGCGGCGCCGCCGAGATGAGAGCGCAGGAGCGCTCCGCTTGTAGTGGCGACCGTTAGGGCGCCCTCTGCGCC
>JAJRTI010000226.1 GCA_024278415.1 Planctomycetota bacterium
CCGCGTTTGTGCAACGCTTTCAGCGTTGGCGGCTTGTTTTCGGCATCCTTCCCAGCGCGGCGCTCGTTCGCCCGCTGGCGCGACCGAACGAGCTTGCACTGGGCTATGTTGTGATGCGCCTTCGGCGCATGTGCATTCTGCACCGGCGCACCACGGGAATGAACGCCCAGTTTACTACGTACGTTCAGGCCTGCACCCAAAGGAACTTCGACATCGTTTGAAGATAGTAAAACAGGGGAGCCCATGGGGGGGGGGCTGGCGGCCTTGGCAAAGGCAGGCGCCCATGCACTTGAGGCGGCGCCCCCTTTTCGCTTTCTGCTTGAAAAGGTATACCGACGCCCTTACAATAGCCCGGCGCTGTGACCGCGCAGGGCCAGACGAGATTACCCAGCCTTCCGAACGCAGAGGAATCCCATGCAACTGAGGCCATTCCTGACCACTGCCCTCGCCTGCATCTTGCTGTCGGCAAGCACGACAGCAGATAGCGATGACCTGGCGTTCGCCCGGGCATTGCGGGAGCGCGGCTACGACGACATGGCCGCGATGCAGCTCGAGCGCATGAAGAAGAGCCCGTACCTCGACGCGGGGGAGAAGGCGGAGGCGAGCTTGGGGTTGGCCGACCTCTACGTGGCCATGTCGAAAAAGGAGGTTGTGACCACGAAGCGGGAGGCGCTGCTGGCCAAGGCCACCGACGAACTGGCGGCCTTCCTCCGCAAGAACCCCAACCACAAGCAGGTCCCAGACACCCTATTCAAGCGTGCGGAGTTGCTGATCGAGCGGGGCAGCGTGCTGGCCAAGACCATCGAGATGACGCCTGACAAGAAGAAGAAGGCGGAGTTTCTCAAGAAGGCGGAAGGCTTGTATGCCGAGGCGCGGCGTGTGTCCAAGAAGGCGGCGGCCGCGTACGAGGCGTTGGCGAAAACGGCGAGCAAGAAACGCCCTAACCGCAAGGAGCCCAGCCCCAAGGAGGTCGCGGAGGCCCGCGTGCTCGACTCGCTGCTCATGGACCCGGAGGTGACCTTCTTCTCGGCCGCGCTCTACAAGGGCACACCGAAGTACAACACCATCCTGGACAAGGCGCGCGGCGAGTTTGGCAAGTTCGCGTCCGAGCACAAGGGCACCGACCGCACGTTGCGCGCCTACCGCTACCAGGGCTTGTGCTATCTGCGCCAGAAAAAGTACGACGACGCGCTCAAGTGCTTCCGCCAGGTCATCCGCACCCGGCCGATCCCCGCAACCGACGAAGTGCGGCAACTGACCTATTTCAGCCAGGCCGAGTGCTACAACGCGGCCGGCCGCTACCAAGACGCGGTCAAGACCGTCAGCGTCATGCTGGGCCGCGAGTGGCCGGACTTGCTGGCGGACAAGCATCCCGTGGCCTTGGCGGCGCGGCTCGAACAAGCCAAAGCCCTGATCGAGATGGCCAAGCGATCCCAGAAGGAAGCGGCCAAGTTCACCAAACAAAAGAAGGCGGACGAGGCCAAGAAGGCCAAGGCCGTCGCGGACCGGCGCTTCAAGGGCGCGCTCGACAACGCCCGGCAGGTCGCGGCCGCGGGCGGCGTGTGGGGCAACACCGCGCGGGAGCTGCTGGCCAAGTGGAGCAAGCTGGCCGGCCAGAAAGTCAAACGCACGGCCGAAGAGGCGCTCACCGAGGGCGTCACCCTCTACAACGCCAACAAGTTCAAGCAGTGCATCCCCGTCTTCCAAGAGGCCGTGAAGATGGCCAAGATGCCCAAGGACAAGCCGCTCGTGGTGCAGGCGTGGATGCGCATGGCCGCGGCCTACTTCAACCTGAACCGCAAGTACGAGTCGGCTCTGTGCTTTGGCTACATCCCGCGCAAGTTCGGCGCGGGCGCGGTGAAGCCAGACGTGGCCTACTACTACGTGCAGTTGATGGCCTCGCTCTACCAAGAGAAGAGCACGAAATATTCGGGCCGACGTTACTTGAAGGCGCTCCAATTCTTTGGGCGCACGTACCCCAAGGATCCGCGCGCACCGACCATGCAGTTCATGGCGGCCGAAATCGCTCGGGACCAGGGCGAGTTTGGAGAAGCTGCGATCGACTACGCGCTCATCCCGGCGTCGAACGAACATTACGAACAGGCGGCCTACCTGGCCGGGGTGTGCAACTGGCTCGAATTCCTCCGCCTGTACGAGACGAACAAAGACAAGGCCATGCCGTACGCGCGGCGCGCGGAGAAGGTTCTGGCCCAGTTCCTCGCATGGGCCAAACAGTTGCCCAAGATCCAGCCGGAGCGGGTCGGCAAGGGGGCGGAGTGGGTGGCCAAGGCGAAGGTCGATCTCGCGGAGATTTGTGTGCACCCCGCGGTCGCCAAGCCGCAAAAGGCGCTCGACGTGGTGGGCACGTACACCAAGGATTACCCCGACAAGACCGACCTGTTCCCGCGCGTGTACTACGCTCGGCTGCGCGCGGATCGGCAGTTGGGCAAGATGCCCGCGGCCGAGGCCGAGTTCGTGCGGCTGGCTAAGGCCGATCCCAAGTTCCCCCACATGAGCATGGCGGCCCGGCTCATCGGCCAGGGCTACTTCGAGGCCTGGGAGAAGGCTAAGGCGTCCAAACTTGCCAAGGCCGAGGTCGCGGCGCGGGCGAACAAGGCGGCCGGCTTCCTCCAGAAGATCGTCACCGTCAAGCCCGACCAACCGCTCAACGATTACGTGTGGATCGGCGCGAGCCTGTACAAGTTGGACAAGTTCGCCGACTCGGCCGACGTGTTCAAGAAGGCGCTGGCCCGCTTCGAGCCGAAACTGGGTGCGGACTCGGACGAGATGGTCAGCATCCGGCGCAGCCTCGCCGAGTGCTACCTCGCACTCAAGGACTTCGGCGCCGCGCTTAAGCTCGTGCAGGAGATGGTCAAGCGCGATCCCAAGGTGGTCGACTATCGCAAGGATCTGGCCCTCTGCTACGAGAAGAGCGGCATGCCCCGGGATGCGCTCAAGGAATGGCTGCGCGTCATCCGACTCGTCAACCAGGGCGATGCCGACTGGCACGTGGCCAAGGCGAAGGTCATCCACATGTACCTCGCTCTGAACCAACCGGACAAGGCGTTCGAGCGCCTCGTCCTTCAGTTCGAAATGTACCCCGACTGGGGCGCGGGCGTCTCGCCTGAAGCCGCCGCTCTCTACAAGAGCGCGATCGAGAAATTGCCCCCAGACAAGAAACAGCAATTCAAGGAACTCGAAGCCCGCGCCAAGGCCGATGGCGGCTGAACGCGGACCCATCGCACGTGAAAGGAGTCCCACGCATGCTTTCGACGCGCAGGCGGACCGCCCTGGCCCTGGCGCTGCTGGTTGGCCTACCGGCCGCCGGTTGGGCCGCGCCCGACCAGGTCACGACTACGAGCCGCAAAGTGCTCCAAGGCAAGATCCTCGCCGATCAGTACGACAAGCTCATCATCCAGAAGCAGCCTGGCAACGCCAAGGTCGAGCTGAAGATGGAAGAGGTGGCGAGCGTGCGCTATGGCGACAAGAGCATGAACTATTTGAACGCGACGAACCTCATGAAGCAGGAGCGCTACGCGGAGGCGCTCCCGAAATTCGACGCGGCCATCGCCGAAGCATCCAAGATCAAATGGCTCGGGCAATACGCCCAGTTCAACAAGGCCGAGTGTCTGGCCAACCTGGCCGCGTCCGACGCCAAGCGCCGGGCCAGCGCGATCGGCGCGTACAAGGAACTCATCGCCAAGTATCCCAAGTCGCGCTTCTTGCCCAACGCGTACATTGGCCTGGCGAAGATCTACCAGGAGGCCGGCGACGTGGCCAAGATGGCGGCCGCGGTCAAGCAACTGGACCCCGGCAAGCTGGGCCAGCAGTGGGCCATGCAACGGCAGCTTTGGGACGCGCGTGTGCTCGAAGCCAAGAAGCAGTTTGCGCTGGCCGCCAAGGAATACGGCGCGCTCGCGGCCGCGGCCGAAAAGGCCAAGGACACGGACATGAACTCAGAGGCGCTTGCCAGCGAGGGCCGGTGCATGCTGCTGGCCGGCCAATACGACGCCGGCGAGAAGATCCTCTACCAGTTGGCGAAGCAGGTCGACGACGCGGCAACCAAAGCCCAGGTGTACAACGCTCTGGGCGATAGTTTTTGGAAGCGCGGCGAGGTGCACGAGGCTCTGTTCTGCTACCTGCGCGTCGCGGTGCTCTACTTTGATGTGCCCGATGAGCACCCCAAGGCGATGTATTGGGCGGCCAAGTGTTTCGCCAAGCGCGGCGACCCCCAGCGCGCGAAGGAACTCCTGGCCGAACTCAAGCGTGAATACCCCGACTCGCCCTGGTCCAAGAAGAAATAGTCCCCCCCAACGCTAGATCATCATTCACTCCGTACCCTTCACATGGAGGACGAGGTCTCATGTTTAAGTTGAGAACAGGCGTGGCGTTGACCGTGTGTGCTCTGCTGGTAATGGCCATGGCCGCCACGTACGGCGCCGAGTCGAAGGCCAAGGCCAAGGCGGCTCCCGCCAAGGCACAGGCAAAGGCCAGCACGGCCGCGGCCAGCCAGGCCGGGCCGACCAAGATCACACTCAAACAGTACATCCAGTGGGCCGGCAAAGTGGGCTACGTGCTCATCGGCCTATCGGTTCTGGGCGTGGTGCTGATGCTGAAGAACCTCTTCTTCGTGCGTCGCGGCGTGCTGGCGCCCAAGAAGACCCAACAACAGCTCAACGAACTGTTCAACCAGAAACAGATTAAGCAGGCGTTGGAGTTCTGCCAGAAGGACGGGTCCGTACTCGCGACCATCGTGGGCGCGGGCCTCTCGGAGATCCGCTCCGGGTACGACAGCATGGTTGACATCATGGACGACGTGGCCGACGAGGAGGCCATCAAGATGAACCAAGGCGTGGGCTACTTGTCGCTCATCGGCGCGGTCGCCCCCATGGTCGGCCTGCTCGGCACCGTCTTGGGCATGATCAACGCCTTCTCCAAGATCGCCACGGCCGAGGGCATGGCCAAGCCGGCCGAGCTTGCCGGCAGCATTCAACAGGCCCTCGTGACCACGTGCATGGGCCTCATCGTGGCGGTGCCGGCCATCGTGGCGTACGCGGTCTTTCGCAACCGAGCGGTGCGCCTCATGCTGGAAGTGGGCGTGGTCGCCACCGAACTCACCTCGCGCTTCAAGGCGCTCAAGGCTGTGACGGCTGCGCCCGCGGCCGCACCGAAGCCCGCCGCGCAGCCAAAGCCCCAGGAAGCGCCCAAGGCGCAGAAGCCCAAGCCCGAAGGGGCTGAAGCCGGCGACGCGGACGACAAGAAGGAGTAACCCGGATCTCGCCGGCGGCGCCCGACCGGGACGGCCAACCGAACGGCCGCCCTTCGGCCTGGCGCGTGAGCACTAGGAGATTGCCCCATGAGCAAGCGCAACCAATCGACGGGCTCAGAGGAAGTCGATATCGACATGACGCCCATGATCGACGTCACGTTCCTCTTGCTCATCTTCTTCGTCATCATCTCCACGCTCACCCGCATGGAGACCGCGGCCGAGGTCGAGTTGCCCGTGGCCGATCAATCGCAGACCGAGGATGCGCCCGACCCCGACCAACTCGTCATCAACATCGAGAAGGACGGCGACATCTATATCCTGGGCCAGAAACGGACCCAGGCCGAACTCTCCAGCCTCTTGGCCAAGGAAGCCCGCAAGTCCCTGGCCAAGGACGGATTCTCCGACCAGGCCATCATCATCCGAGGCGACGAGGAGCTGGAGTACTCCAAGATCCAGTGGCTCATGAAGGAGTACTTGGCCAACCGCATTTGGAAGCTGCGCCTCGCGGCGCTCACCGAGGCCAAGTAAGCCGGCCCGACGAACAGGACGCAATCCCATGGCGAAGAAAGACCGATTGGCCATTGCCGCTGGCGAGAAGACCGAGTTGCAGATGACGTCCATGATCGACGTGGTGTTCCTGCTGCTCATCTTCTTCATCGCCACCATGCAGTGGAAGGTGTCGGAAGGCATGCTGCGCGCGTTCCTGCCCAAGAAACAGCAGGGCGCGGAGGCCAAGGCCTCGAACAAGCAGAAGGACGAGGAACTGGACGACCTCCAAGACATCAACATCCGCATTGAGTCCGAAGGCCGCAGCCCCAAGATCACCGTGGGCCAGGCGATCCTGCCCTCCTTTCGCCAGCTCTACGTCAAGCTCTCCCGGCTCAAGAAGAGATTCCCCGACCACCGCGTGGTCATCGACGGCGACCCCAAGGTGTACTACGGCTACGTCGTCAAGGCGCTCAACGCGTGCATCGAAGCGGGCTACAGGAACATTTCCTTCGCCGCCTCGAAGGAGTAGTGGCCGCCGGCCAGCGCTCGCACGACATCGGAGATACTCATGGCTAAGCGATTCAGAGCCCGCTCCCACACCTCCGTAGGCCAGCAGGTCACGTGGTGGCTCGTCTCGTTCATCTTCCACGCGATCATCTTGGGCGCGCTCTCATACGTCGAGTTCGCCACCATCCCGGCCAAGAAGAAGAAGATCCTGATCAAGACCGAGTTCGTCGAGGCCGTGGAGCGCCTGCGGCCCCTCAAGAAGCGAGACGTGTTCAACAAGGCCACGCAAGCCCAGCGCGCCGCGGCCATGGCCACACTTCAGGCGCAGTCGGCGCTGCTGTCCAAGAGCGTGCCCGTCATGACCGTCGGCGCCGGCAACATCGGAGCTGGCATCTCCAGCCTCTTCCAGACCAGCGGCGCCGGAGCCTTCGACTTCGGGGGCACCACCGGCTCGAAGGCCGTGGCCGACGTGACCAAAACGTCCCCGCAGACGTACGAGGACGTGCTCGACGATTTCGCGGCCGACGCGATCGAACTCGTGCGCAAGCGCAAGAAGCTGCTCGTCGTGTTGTTGGTCGATGAGTCCGCCAGCATTTTCGACGACCGCAAGGCGATTAGCCAGAAGATCGACAGCATCCTCGGCACGCTCAAGAAGCAAGTCGACGAAAAGGAGCGCAATCGGCTCAAATGGGCCATGGTCAGCTTTGGCGCGACGGTGAAGACCGTCATGAGGCCGACCGAGAATCTCTCCTCGATCAAGACCCGCATCATGCAGATCAAGTTCGACGAAAGCGGGACGGAAAACACGATCAAGGCCATCAACTACACGCTCCAGAACTTCGTGAGCAAGAAGTGGCGCCTCTTCATCGCCGCGGTCACGGACGAGGCTGGCGACGACACGGGCCGGAAGGCCGGAGACCCGGGCACGAAGGCGCTCGACCAGGCCGTGCTCAGGCTCAAAGCCACCAAAACGAGGTTCTACGTGTTCGGCTGCGAAGCCTGCTTCAGCTACTACCAGAAGTGGACTCCCATCTACGACCTCGACGGCCGCGTGGTGGACTACAACTGGGCGAACGCGGGCACGGAAACGCCTGAGCCGGAGCTGCTGCCGTTCCGGTGGCGCTTCAACGACGCGATCCACACCGTCGACTCCGGCTTCGGTATTTACACGCTCACGTACCTCACGACACACAGTGGCGGCGAGTACTTCATCATGAGCGACGCTCCGTCCCGTTACGACGAGGACAAGCTGGAAAAGCTCTACTCGCCCGAGATTATCCCCAGGGCCGCATACGCACAACTCCGGCAAAAAAGCAAAATCCGCGCGGTCATGCACTTCCTTCAGACCAAGTGGCCGACCTACATGTCGTTGACGATCTGGTTCAGCCGCCTGGACAAGCTGAACGAGGACGCGGTGGCCAACATCAAGAAGGCGCGCGTCGCGTATGACTGGATCAAGCGCGCCCGAAAGGAGTTGGAGAGGACGCACGCCAAAGACAAAACGCGTCCATATCGCTGGAAGGCGAATCGGGAACTCACGATCGCCCAGTTGGCCAAGCACCAGTTCCTGCTGCGGCAGTACTGGATTGTGCTCGAAAACACGCTCCGAAAAGGCTGGCCTTTCCCCAAGAAGGGCGTGCGCTACACGCACTTCTCCGTCAACCTGGCGAAGTACACGGACAAGCCGCCCGGGGGCCGCATTGCCCGCAAGGAGTTGCGAGAGGCGCAGAAGCTCCTGCAGCAGGTCGCTGAGGATTACAAGGAACTGCCCTGGGGCACGCTGGCGGAGAGGGATCTCCAACGGCTCAGGCCTTTCACCGTCGCGTATGGCTACTACGAGCACCACGAGCGGCGAAAGCAGTAGATGCCCCTGAAGCTGGCGTCGCTTTCAAGTCCTCGCGGCGGACGGCCACGTCCGCCGCGTGCTCTGTTAGAGGGGGACCGCCCCCCCCTCCTCCGACATGTCCAAGATCTCCCGAATCGAGCGGCTTCTGGACCTGACCGCATTCCTGCTCAGGGTCAAGGCGCCGGTCCCGTGGGCCGTCATCAAGGGGCAAGTCGTGGGCTACAACGACCCCGCGGCCGATAAGACGCTCGAACGGCGCTTCGAGCGGGACAAGGCCGAACTGCGGGGCATGGGCATCCCCATCGACTACACCGCGGGCGACGAGTTCGGCAACGACGGCTACTTCATCCAGAACGTCGACTGCTTCCTCCCACCGCTCGACTTGGCCCCCGCGGACGCAACCATGCTGGCGCTCATCGGCCAGATCGCCGAGCCCGGCCTGCCCGCCGAACTCGCCGAACACCTGCGCTCGGCCATTCGTAAACTCTCGTACGCGGCCGGCGATGCGCCCGACTTGCTGGCCGCCGCGGAGGAGCAGGTGCTCTACACCGCTGAGCCAAGGCCGATGGGTGCCGGCCAGCCGGAGCATCTGGCCGCGGTCGTCTCGGCCGTGGCCGACCGCAAGACGATCCGCTTCCGTTACTACGCGATCAGCCGCGACGCGGCCGCTGAGCGCACGGTCGATCCGTACGGCGCTGGCTTCCACGACGGCCACTGGTACCTCGTGGGCCGGGACCATGACCGCGGCGAGATCCGCTCGTTCCGGCTCGACCGCTTCCGCGGCGCGCCATCGCACGTGCATGCCGGCGATGAGCATCCCGACTTTGAGCCGCCGGAGGGTTTCGATCTGGGTCTGCATCTTGGCCGCAAGGAGTGGGCGTTGCCCGAACGCGGCCGCACCCACTCGGTGCGCATCAGGCTCGACGCGACCGTGGCATGGATGCTGCGGGACAACCCGCCGCGGGAGGGCGTTCTCAGGCCGCATCGGGACGGCAGCGCCACGCTCGCCGTGCGCACCCAGCGCCCGGACGCGCTCGTGCGCTGGGTGCTGCGGCTCGGGCCGCACGCGCAGGTGCTTTCGCCCAAGTGGCTGCGCCAGCGCTGCGCGGCTGCGGCCCGACGCGTCGCGGCGCTCTACAAGGGGAAGGCCCATGGCTAGCGTGCGCGAACGAGTCGAGCGTATCCTCACGCTCATCCCCTACCTTCGCGAGCACCAGGGCGCGGCCATTGGCGACGTCGCGCGGTTCCTGCGATGCACGCCCAAGGACGTGGTGGCCGACCTCGACGCGATCCTCATGTGCGGCGTGCCGCCTTATCGGCCCGACAACTATATCAACGTGGTCATCGAAGGGGGGCGCATCTACCTCGAGTTTGCCGAGCCGTTCCGCCGGCCCGTGCGGCTCACGGTCTTCGAGGCCCTCGCACTGCGGCTGGCCACAGGCCTGCTCGCCGGCAGCCGCTTCGAGCACGCCACGGACCTGCTCCGACGCATCGACGCGGCCATGCCGCCTGCCCTGAAGCAGCGCACCGGCGAAGTGGAGCGCCAGTTCTACTTCGCGTCGCTGCCTCCTGCGCTCGCTGATCGGCTCGACCGCGCGGAGGCCGCAATCGAGGCCAAGCACAAGCTGCGCATCGAGTACTACACGGCCGGCCGCGACGCCATGTCCACGCGCACCGTGCGGCCCTATGGCCTCGTGAACCACGCCGGCCTGTGGTACCTCGTGGCCCACTGTGAGACGCGCGGCCGCGACGTGCCGTTCCGCGTCGACCGCATCAAAACCTTGGAGGAGTTGCCTGGTACGTTCGACATGCCCGGCGACTTCGACATCAGCCGCTACCGGCAAGCGGAGATGTATGCCCCGTCCGCGCGGGACGTGGAGGTGAAGATCCGTTTCAGCCCAACGCTCGCGCGTTATATCAAGGAGCAGCACGACCGCCGTTCCATCTGCGACGAGCCGGACGGGTCCATTGTACTGACGCTCTCGACGCACAATCTCGCGTGGATTGTGTCGTGGCTCCTCCAGTACGAGGACCAAGCCGAGGTGCTCTCGCCGCCCGAACTGCGGGACCGCATGCGCGACGTCTCGAAACAGATGGTGAAGCTGTATCGCTAACTCAGCGCTAAGCCCCCAGCTACGCTGGGGAGAGTTGCAAAAGCTATGCTGGAGTATTTGCGCTGGCTGTAATGAAAAGGCTCCTTGCGTAGAATGGTGTCGGCGTTGGTGCCGTGGCCGATTCTTAGCGAAGGAGCC
>JAJRTI010000227.1 GCA_024278415.1 Planctomycetota bacterium
GGGCGCGGGCGCAGGCGCGGGGGCGGTGCTGCGGCCGGCCGCGGCGAGGATGCGCTCGCTGGGAGCGGGGATCAAGAGTTCCTGGCCCACGCGAATCGCGTTCGCGTTGGCCATCTGGTCGCTGTTGGCCTGGTAGATGTGGTAGTACCCTTTATAGGTACCGTAGTAGCGCTTGGAGATCGAACTCAGCGTTTCGCCTTTGGCCACCACATGCTTGAGCGGGAACACGGGCGCAGCCTCCGGGGCCGCGGGCGTATCCGTGGCCGTCGTGTCGGCTGTCCACGCGTCGGTGCGCTGGTCCAGCGCTCCGGCGTCCTCGGTGGCCGGCGCCGCGTCAGTGGCATCCGATCCGCCGGTCATGTTGCCTCCGACGATGCGGCTGGTGTCGGCCTGTTCCTCGATGACAACCGTGTTGTCGGTCGTCGCCGGGGTGGCCGGTGTCGCGGGCTGGGCCACATCCGTGGGCCATGAGAAGTCGGTGTCGACAATCGTGTTGCCCGTGTCGGTGTCCGTGGTGTCGGAGGGCGTGGTGGGTGTTTCAGGCTTGGACTGCGAATCTGCAATCGCTAGGTCTTGCACACCTTGTCCAGACGTGGGATCGAGCGCGGCATCATCTTCGGGCTTGTTGGCCAAGAACATAATCATGAGGGCCAAGAGGCCGAGGCCGATAAACACGCCCACTTTGAAATCGCCTGACATGAGTGCGTCTTCCTCCTCTCTCGGAGTAAACTTCAGTCCGGTGAACGTTTCGTCAATCCGATGGCTATGGGCTAAACCCGTTTCGCGCTCACGAATTCGTCGGCCGGCGATAGGGCCAAAAGTGCGTGGCCCTGCCGGCTAGAGATCTCGCTGTCTGGCAACACCTCCTCATGCATGCGCGGCTCAGGGGGGCATTTGTGGCGTCGCGATAGGGTCACAACATCTCGATGCCGCGCATTATACGATATCAAGATGACGTGGTAAAGGGCCAATCGCGCCATCATGCGTGCATTTTCTGCCTTTTCCGCCCATTTCTTGGCTGCGAAGCGCAAAATAGGGGCTTCGATGCAGAGCACGACGCTACACGTTGGGGGGCGAGTCCATGCTGCTTGGCTGACCATCTGCGAGGAGTTGCGCTACGACCTTCACCAGGCCACAGGGCAAATGAGCAGCCGCGTTTTGGTTGTGGGTGTTCGGTTTTCTCTGCTGAACACTCACACCCATGCCCAGGGCCCCGCGAACGCAACCGGGGCGATCCCGGCGGACCGCCCCGTGGCGTGGCAACGCAGCCGGGTTATTCCGTGCATCAGCGGCGCCAGAAGAAGAGCACCTTGAAGATGATCTTGAACACCAGACCGATCGCGACGAAGGGAAGCTTCAGCGCGGTCGAGACGGCCTGCCACTCGAGCAACACGGGGCTGGCAATAAAGATCGACGAGTACGTGCCGACGATCACTCCTACGATCAGGGCGAACGCGAAACCATGGATCACACTGCCGCCGAGGAGGTACAGCGCCAATACCACGCCGAAGGTGGTCAGCGAGGTGAGCAGGGTTCGGCTCAGCGTTTGGTTGAGGCTGTTGTCGAGCACTTCCGCTGTGATGCGCCGGCTTCGAGAGCCGAGGTTCTCTCGGATGCGGTCAAAGATGACGATCGTGTCGTTGAGCGAGTAGCCGACGATGGTGAGGAACGCGGCCACAAGCGGCAGGTTGATCTTTACGTCGCCGATAAACAATGCCGGGCCAATGGGGGTTGTGCCGATCCAGCCGGCGATGGCGACCGCACCCAGGGCCACGAGCACGTCGTGCACCAGGGCGATGACCGCAGCAATGCCGAACTTGATTTCGCCGAAACGCATCCAGACATAGAGCACGATGGCAAACATGGCGAAGGACATGGCGAGCAGCGCGCGTTGCTTCATCTCGCCGGCGACCAGGGTGCCGATGCTTACGACGCGGCGG
This sequence comes from Planctomycetota bacterium, assembly GCA_024278415.1. The sequence continues at coordinate 1,941 of JAJRTI010000227.1, forward strand.
AAGGGGTCGGCGAGGCTGAGCGCGGTGCGGATCTTCTTTTGCACCTCGGGGTTGCCGGCCGCTTCGGCTTTGAGGCGCAACTCACTGTAATCGCCGGGCGGGTAATCGTCCGCCAGGGCGTCGGGGCAGCCAGCCGCGGCAAGCACGGCCTGGATGCGCGCGAGCGGAACCTTCGGATCGAGCGTGAGTTTTATGAGGCGCTCAGGCTTGGCGGCTGGTGCGGCTGTCTGAGTCGCGGCGGCCGCGGTGGTGGCGGCGGCCGTGGTCGTGGCCGCGGCCGGTTCGAGGAGCGTGAATTCGACCTTCTCCTGCGTCTTCACCAGCTTGTCATGGAAGGCGGCGGCAAGGTCGGTGCGGATTTTCTCTTGCGCCTTTTCGGGCCGCAGGGGAGCGAGCTTGAGGTCGAACCGGTCGGCTTCCACACCCACTGGCACGGCTTCGCGCACCGCGTCTCTGTAGGGGTTGGCCGCAACTCTGAGCACGGTGCTCATGAGCGTGGCTTCGTCCATGGGCGACTTGAGCTTGACGCTGAGTACGAGTTCCTGCGTGAAGCGGGCGGCGGGCGCCGTGATCTGCTTGGGCATGCGGTCGCGCACGGCCTCCAGATCTTCCTTGGGACCGCTCAGGGTGAAGCGGCGGCCGGCGTCCCGGCCGCTATCGCTTGCAGACACGCGGACACGCTTGGAGATCTCGGCCACTTGTTTGCGCAGCAGCAGTTCGTCAATCTGCTCGCTGGTTTCGAGTGTGAGCTTGCTCTCCGGGGCGGCGCTGCGGCGCTGGTCGACGTGGAGTGTGGGGAGTTCGATCTTCTCGCCGAAGCGTAGTTTCACCTGGCGCGTCACCGCCCACTTCTGCATGTACTTCAAGACGTCCAGCCGCGGATCCTTCTTTGCTTGCTTCTGGGATCGTGCGCCCCTTTGGGGCTGTTCCTCGTCGGTCTTGAGCTTGCCCCAGGTGATCTCATAGCGGTCTGTGCGGACACCGACGGGCGCGATGGACGGCAGGTCGTCGTAGCGATAGCTAGCCTTTGCCAGCAATGCGCGCACTTGTGTCTCCTTGGCTTTCTTCTTCAGCACGAGCACGGCCGAGCCGTCTTTCTGGATCGAGAGGCTCGACAGGCCGGGGCCGGCCGCGAGCGCGGCCTTGAAATCGTCCGTGATCTTGGCGACGACCTGTTTCTGCGTGAGATCCTTGATGCGGATGCCGAAGTCGGCGGCCGTGTCTGCCGAGGCCCCTCCGGCGCTCCACATGTTTTGCACCTCCGCGTCGGCGTATCCCGCGTCCTTGAGCCGGCGGCGCACATCGGCAGCGCTGACGGATTTATCGAGGTGCATTTGCACGAGGGTGCCGCCGGTGAAATCGATGTCATATTTTTCCTTGCCACGCAGGAAGAACGTGACCAACCCCACGACGATGCACGTGCCCGACACGAGCGCCGCCGTGCGCCGGTGCTTGAGGAAGTTCAGCGAGGGCCGGGCAAACATCTGGCGCATGCGCAATTCGGTCACCAGGCCTCGTTGCAGGCCCCACTCGAAGACCGTGCGTGTCACGTAGAGCGCGGTGAACATACTGAGCACGATGCCGCACGAGAGCGTGACCGCGAAGCCGCGCACCGGGCCCGTGCCCACGATGTAGAGGATGACCGCGGTGATGAGCGTGGTCAGGTTGGCGTCGAGAATGGTCGTGAACGCGCGGTCGTATCCGTTCTTGATGGCGAGCTTGATGAGTTTGCCCTGGGCTTTTTCCTCGCGGATGCGCTCTAAGATGAGCACGTTCGCGTCGATGGCCATGCCGATGGTGAGTACGAGGCCGGCGATGCCCGGCAGGGTGAGCGTGGCGCCGAAGAGCGCCAGCACGCCGACCACGAAGACCAGGTTCAGCACCAGTGCGAGGTCGGCCACCAGACCCGCCCACAGGTAGTACACGGCCACGAAGACCAACACGAAGAGGCTGCCCACGACGATGGCCGTGATGCCCTGCCGGATCGAGTCGGAACCCAGGCTAGGCCCCACCGTGCTGTCCATCTCCAATTCGAGGTCCGCGGGCAGACTCCCCGCGCGCAGTGTGGCGACGAGGTCGTTGACTTCGGCTTGTGTGAAGTCGCCGGTGATGATGCCGCGCTTGGATATTTTGTCCCGGATCGTGGGCGCGGACACGAGCTTGTCGTCGAGCAGGATGGCCAGCGGCGCGCCGACGTTGCGGTCGGTGAGCCGGCCGAAGAGCTTGGCGCCCTTCGCGTCCATCTGGAAGCCGACCGCCGGCCGCATGCCGCCCTGAGCGTAGTCGGGGAAGACGGAGGCGAGGTACTGGCCCGTGAGCCGGACACGGTTCTCGACCAGGAACCACCTTGGTGCGGGCTTCGACGGGTCCGGCGTTTCGCCTTTGCGGTAGCCCACGTATTGCTTGTAATAGCCGGGCACGGGCTCCCCGCGGCGCGCGGCCGCCATGGCTGCGGGTTCGAGCGTGCACAGCCGGAACTCGAGCTTGCCCATCGTGGTGATGCGCTTTTTGAGGCGCTCGATCTCCTCGCTGCTCGCGCCGGGCACTTGGATGAGGATACGCTTGCTGCCTTGGAGTTGGAGGCGGTATTCGAGCACGCCCTGCGGGTCGATACGCTTGTCGAGAATGTTCAACACTTCTCGGCCGATGCCGGGCCGGTCGTCTTCCGGTTTGACACGAATGCGGTAGAGCAGCTCCGCACCGCCGCGCAGGTCCAGTCCGAGCTTGACGCTGCCGGGCGCGAAGTACTCGATGCGCTTCACGCGGTACTTCACGCCGTCCTTCTCATACTCCCTGGCGATGGTCGTGTTGGAAGAACTGGCCTTGAGCACGAAGCTGAAGGGATGGGTCTTAATGACACGAGTCTCGCCCTTGATCCATTCGCCATTGCGGAATTGCTCCGTGACCTCCTCGACCTTGACGGAGGTCTTCTGGAGGGGCAACGCCACGCCCAATGCGAGCAGCAGGGCGACGCCGATGATTACGAATCTGACAATGACTTGGTTCCTGGTCATGAATGGGCTCCTATTCGTCCTCGTCGCTGGCGTCGTCGCCCTCTTTGATCACTCGTGAGATGGCGCTACGGTTCATTTTGAGTTTCACACCCTTGTCGTCGTCCACGCGGACGATCACTTCTTTCTCGCGCACGGTCACGAGTTGGCCGTGGATGCCGCCGATGGTGACGACCTTGTCGCCCTTCTCGATTTCGTCCAGCATGTCCCGGCGGCTTCGCTCCTTCTTGCGTTGGGGCCGGATCATGAGGAAGTAGAAGATGCCGAATACGATGATCATGGGCAGGAACATCGTACTGAGCGGGTCGGGGCGGCCCGGAGCCGCGGCCGCGAGCAGAACGTGAGGGATATTCATCGCGGCAATCTCGGACAAAACATAAGGGACACGGGACCCGCGGACGTGCGCACACCCGCGGGCAAGAAATGTTCGTCAGTAGGCGCTCACCAAGTCCGCGCCGGGGTAGTAGTGGGCCAAGATGCCGCGCCAGTCCGTGCCA
>JAJRTI010000228.1 GCA_024278415.1 Planctomycetota bacterium
AAACAGCAGCCCCACGCAAACAAAGGCGAAGCAGAACCTCTTCTTCACCGTCACGCTATCACCTCCCTTTTACAGCGCCTTACGCAAGTCGTAGCACGCGATGGCGTTCCTGAGCCGCACGTACGCGCGGCCGTCCACGAACGCGATGGACGTGCACGCCGCGAGCGGCATGCGCAGTTTGCCGAGCAGGCGGTACTGCTCGGGCGTCGAGGCGATGATGTAAAGGAACGCGCGGCCCACCGGGAGCAGGAGCTTGCCATCGGCCAGCACGGCCGACGACAGCTCCGTGGCAGGGAGCTTCTGGTCCCACGCGACCGCGCCCGTCTCGAGGCCCACACACATGCCGCGCGCTTTGTACCGGCCACCGAAAGAATAGACGTACCCATCATGGATCACCGGGCTCGATCCGCGGTCCTTCATGGGCTTCGACCACAGCCGCTGTGCGCCGGCCAGCGACAGCTTGAACGCACACAGCCCCGGCTCCTTCGTGTTGCTCTGGATCGCCATGTAGTCCCCCGCGATGGCCGGGGTGCTCCATCCGCCGGCAGCCGCGCTCCACATGAGGCGGCCGTCCTTGGGGTCGATGCAATGCACCTTCTGATTGTCCATGCACACCAGATACGTTTTGCCGTCGTGGCGCCAGTACGCGGGCGAGGTGAACTTCGCTTTCACTGCCGGCTGCTTCCACACGGTCTTGCCGGTCGCCACGTCAAACCCCGTCAGGCCGCCGGCCGCGAGCACCGCGATGCCGTCGACGACGACTGCGGAGGACGACTGCGTCACGCGGGGATTGGCGTCGGTCTTGGCCTGCCAAAGCATTGCGCCCGTCTTGGCGTCGAGACAATAGAGGTCCCCCATCGACCCCAACACGATGCACTTGCCATCGGCGATGCAGGGCGTGGACGAGCAGGCGTAGAGGTGGTTGCGTCCGGGCAGATCGCTCATCCACAGCGTCTTGCCCGTCTCTGCGTCGAAGCAGAACACGCGGTCGTAGGCCAGCGGCTCGCCCTTCCACGCCGCGCCGAGGATGCGCTTGTGGTGCTTCTTGTCGATGCCGTGGTCGTCGAGCCACTGCACAAGCGCCTCTTGGCTCTCGAACTCCTGGTCTTGGATCGTGGCCAGCTTGCGCAGGTCCTCCAGGCTCGGATCCTTGGCGCCTCTGAGCAGGCGCACGTAGGTCGGGTGCTCCCAGTTGAGCCCGGCCTGGGGCATGTTGGCCTTCACCCACGCCGCGATCCACTCGTGTTTGTCGCCGCCGCTCAACTTGGTGAACTCCGGCAAGCGGAGCGCGGCCTCGATCTTCTGCCGCAACTCCTCCGGCATGCCTGAGTGCCACCCGAGAGAGACGAGGCTGCGCTCGGTGAGTTTGCGTTTGGGGCTGCGCTTCTGGAACTTCCACTCCGAGTACACGTACACCCTGCCATCGGCCACGACCGGGCTGCCGAAGCCGCCCTGGTTCGCGCCGAGCACCTTCTCGCTCTGCCACACCGGCTTGAGCCGGTCCTTAGCCGCGGACTCGATGAGCGCGGGCGACGCAGGGGCAATGCCGTCGCGGTTGGGCCCGCGCCATTGCGCCCAGTCCGCGCCCAGGCACCAGGCGGGCAGTGCAAGAAACGCCGTCAGCAGGCAGGGGTATCTCACGCTTGGATCTCCTCTTTGCTGAGCCATAGGTCGATCCGGCCTTCGGGAGGGTGGCCCGGCCTGCCCGCAGAGCTGAATCGTGGGCTAATCCGGGCGTTGCAGTCTACCACGCGTGCGCGCGCCCGGGAAGCCCGGCGCAGCGGCCCGCGTCAGCCCTGCTTCTTCGGATAGTCGAAGAACACGACCTCGCCCGCGCCCGGGACGACGTCGCTCCACGACGGCACGTCGAAGTCCGCGCAGAAGATGCTGCACGTGGGCACGTGGCCCACGCGCTGGCCGGTCAGGGTGTTGGCCAGTGTGGTGAAGTCCGGGTTGTGGCCGAACAGCATCAGACTCTAATGCGTGTCGTCCGTGCCGCGGATGATGTCCCACAGATCCTCGACGCCCCCCTCGTACACACGCTCCTCGACGACGATCTCGTCCTTAGGGTAGCCAAGCTCCTTGGCGAAGACTTTGGCTGTCTTGCGTGCGCGCTTGGCTGGGCTGGTGACGATAAGATCGGGCTTGACGCCCCGCGCCGCGAGCCGCTGGCCCATCACAGGCGCGTCGCGCTTGCCGCGCTTGTTCAACGGCCGGTCCCGGTCAGCGAGGCCGATGCGCTTCCAATCTGACTTGGCGTGTCGGACGAGGTAGACGCGTTTCATGGTCTGGTTCCTGGGCTATCATTGGGGTGTCTGAGGGCAAAGGCATATTACCAACCCGAGGCCCCCGCCGGCCAATCCACGCCGCTTGCAAGGCGTAGAGGATCATGCTGTACTCTCGCGCCTGACCCGTACATGCTTCGTGCCTTATGTGGGTGAAGGCCCGCCTCGGAGGCCACAAAGACACCAAGGCACAAAGCTCCGCAAAGATGGATCGGAGGAAACCCCCGATGCCCAACGATCACCAGGAAGGAGTCCGCGTTGTCCTCTCTGCTACTCTTCTTCCTTGCATGCTCGCACCCTGGCGCCACAGGAGGTGACATGGCCGTTCTCAACGCAGGGCAGCTCCAACTCAGCATCGACTCGACCGGCCGCGTCGTGAGCATGCGCAGCACGCTGGACGGCCGCGAGTATGTGCCCGAAGGCCACCGCGTCGCTCTGCTCTATCTCGTCGTCGACGGCAAGAACCTTGCACCGACGGCCGCCGCGTTCGACGCTACGAGCGGCCGATTGAGACTCACCTATGGCGAGGCCGGGATCGCCGCGGTGGCGGCCGCGTCCGAGCGGCCGACGCATCTTAAGTTCGAGTTGGTGTCGGTGGAGGGCGCGAAGCCGTCGATGATCCGATGGGGACACTTCGCCACGACCATCGGCAAGACGGTTGGGGCTACGGTCGGAGTGGTCAGAGATAGCCGCTTCGCGATTGGGATTCAGGCGCTGAACGTCCAGACCTCCGCAGGCGCTGCGCGGAAGAAGTACGGGAGCCTCCTCTATGCAGCCGCGAAGGAGCACGATGGCGGCGTGTTGGACTCGAAGATCGCGCTGTTCGGCTGCCCCGCGGAAGAGGCGCTGGCCACCATCGGGAAGATCGAGGTCGCCGAAGGCCTGCCGCACCCCATGCTCGACGGCGTCTGGGCCAAACGTTCGCCGACCGCGCACTGGCCGTACCTGGCCGTCAACTTCTCCGAGGCGACCATGGACGACGTGCTGGAGACCGCGCAGAAAGGCGGCTTCAGATACGTGTATCACCCTGCGCCCTTCAAGACATGGGGCCACTTCCAACTCAAGCCGAATCTATTCCCCGACGGCGACGCGAGCCTGAAGCGCTGCGTGGACAAGGCGGCCAAGCTTGGCATTCGCCTTTGCGTGCATACGCTATCCGCCTTCATCACGACCAACGACCCGTACGTCACACCTGTGCCAGACCCGCGCCTGGCGAGATGGAGAGCGACGAACCTGAGTGCGGCCATCGACGAGCACGCCCGCGAGATCCCCATCGCAGACCCAGACGCGATCCGCGCCGCACAGCCGAGTGCGTGGAGCCAACTCGTGGCGATGATTGGTCAAGAGATCGTCCTGTACCAGGGCATCAGCGACACGAAGCCTTGGCGGCTCCTGGGCTGTCAGCGCGGTGCGTTTGGCACGAAAGCGGCCCGGCACGAAGCCGGAGCGGAGGTCGCGCGGCTTGCCACTCACCCCTACAAGACGCTCTTCCCCGGCATCACCAACGGCATGATGGACGAGATGACCCAGCGTCTCGTCGAACTGGCCAACTACACGGGAATCCGCATGCTATCCTTCGACGGCCTCGAAGGGCTTTGGTCGTACGGCCACGGACCCTGGGCCGCCGCGCGCTTTGTGAAGCAGTGCGCCGATGGGTGGGACGTGGAAGTCGTGAACGGTGCCAGTTGCCTGATCCACTACAACTGGCACATCCACACGCGCATGAACTGGGGCGAGTTGACCCAATCGGCCAAGGTCGATATCGACGAGTATCGCAGCAAGCGCTGCCAATACTACGAGGAGAACCTGTTGCCAAAGGGTATGGGCTGGTGGCGGCTCGGCCTGGCCACGTACGACTGGGAAGCCACGCGCATGGAGGACATCGAATACCTTCTGGCCAAGGCCGCGGGGCACAACGCTACGCATGCCATGCAGGCGCAACCCGCAAGCTTGCGGCAGCACGGATACGGGGACGCGTGTCTCGCGTTGGTCAAGGCGTGGACCGAGGCCCGTGAGCAGGGCGCATTCTCTCCCGACCAGCTCGAGCGGCTGCGCGGCAAGGGCCGCGACTTCCATCTCGAGGAAATCGGCGAGAAGCAATGGCGGCTCACAGAGGTCAAGTACTCGCCATTCCATTGGCTTTGCCCCGGCGCGGGCCGCTCGCAGCCTCACGACGCGGCGCGGCAAGTCCTCAGCTTCACGACCGAGAGCGAGGCACACCTGGGCGCGACGTGTCGCTTCGAGAACCCGTGGGAGCGCCAGCCCCTGCGCTTCGAGCTTCGCGCGCTCGGCAGCTTCGACTACGAGCACGAGGGGAACATCGATCTCACGCCCAACTCGGCCGACGAGTTCAAGTGGGAGCATGACCTCCACAAAGACGCTCCGCGCCTGAAGGTCACGGACACGGAGGTCAACGGGCGCAAGGGCTGCGAGATTGGCACGCAGTACGAGGGCAAGGACAGACCGTCTTGGGTCACGCGCGTCATCGCCAACCTCCCGAAGCCGCTCAACCTGCGGCGGCATCGCGGCTTGGGCATGTGGGTGCGCGGGGACGGCAAGGGCGAGTTGCTGTTTGTCGAGCTTGTCGCGCGCAACTGCAAGCGCCAGTACTACGTGCCCATCGATTTCACAGGCGAACGCTACTTCGAGTTCCCGTTAGGCGAGATGTGCCTCGGCCGCTACTACGCGTACGACTGGAACCACTGGAGCGGATTCGCGTCCTGGTGGGTCACGATGAAGGGCTTCGACTACGGCCACGTGGAGCGCATCACCATGGGGTTCAACGTCATCCCCCCTGGCCAGGAAGTACGCTGCTCGGTTGCGGGCATCAAGGCGCTGAAGGAGCTTGGCGCCAATCTCCAGCGCCCCACTGTGTCGCTCAACGGCGCCGAGATGTCCTTCGGCACAACCGCACCACCGGGGAGCTACCTCATCTACAAGGGCGGAGACAACGCCGAACTGCGCGACGCCAACTACAGGCTGCTGCGCAAAGTCGCTGCGGCCGGCAACCGCATTGAGATTCTGCCTGGGCAGAATCAGATCCAGGTCAACTACGACGGTGACGGGGGCCCTGCGCCCTGGTCGCGGTGGGAATTCAAGTGCGTCGGCAGACCGGAGAGCGTGTCGGCTCTCACCGCGAACAGACCTCCCAAAGACCGGTAGCCCCCATGCCCTCCCGAAGGTTTCCGGCCTCCGGGAGGATATCAGTCAGCGCGCGACCTCCAGCAGCCACGTGGTCGGCCGGCCGCACGTGAGTTCGATTCGGCGGGTGCGGTCGGACAGCCGCCGGCCCGTGGCCGCGTCCGTCACCCTCAGTTCGCGGGGCAGGCGCAGCACGTGCCGGCCGGGCTTGGCCGTGTGCACCACAATGTGCGATCGGCCGACGTACACGATATCGTCGCCGTCGACGTACTGATGGCAGCCGGCGGCCGCGGCCACGCGGCGCAGCACCCAACTGGGCAGCGGTGCGGACGCGAAGTAGAAGCTGCGCCACCCGTCGCGAGCAACCATGGCCGCGGCCGGTGTGGTCGTACCCTGGTAGATTGCGAGCGCCTCGCCGCCAGTAACTTGCCAGGCCGGGGCGACCGGCTTCGCGCGGCCGAAGGGCACAGGATGGACGCCGCCGGGGTCGAGCGCCTGAGTCGGCTCCATCTGGAACGATGATAGGTTCTCGACCTTGGCCACGCTCATGCCGGTGAGGTCCGAGACCCGAGCCGGCACAAGGCCGCGGGGCGAGAGATAGCCGGGAGCATAGAACCAAAGCGTTGTCACGCCCGGCCGGCGGGTCAGCCGCTTGAGCGTGGCCGCCTGTGCGTCGGTGAGGGCGAACGCGTTCCACACGATGTACAGCTTGTATCCGTCCAACGCGTCCGCGTCCGCGAGCGAGTAGATGTCGTATGATGCGCCCATCTTGCCCAGCGCGTCGAGCTGCCGAAAAATGAGGTCGTACGACAGATCGCGCCAACTCGACTGCTGGAAGAAGCACTGCCGCGGGTCGTAGATCACGGCTATTTCGGGCCGAGGCAACACGCGCGGAGCTTGCAGTGCGCGGCGCCAGATGCGCTGGTAGAGCGCGAACTCGGCGCGCACGTCGTCGCTTTTGTACCAAACCCCGCCCTCCACGGCCTTGCCCCAGCGCCCAGCCTGGTCCCACCACCAGAGGCCGAGGCCATTGGTGAGCGCGTATCCGAACCCGCGGCGCATGAGCGCCCGCGTCTCCGCCAAGTTCTGAGGCACATTGCGGTTCGGCACTTGAGCTTTGCCCGGCGGCTTGGGAGCCAGATGCGTGGGCTGGTCGAACTCATACCACACGAGCTTCCCGTGCAGCCGCGCCGAGCCCACGAGGCACATGGAGGGGCTGTGCCCGCCGAGCCTGCGCGACTGGTACGACTGCGGGCTACACAGGAAATCAATGTCCCGCGAGGCCATGACGCGGTCGAAGTCCGCGTGGCCGGTGCGCTGCCGAGCGCGGCTGCCGCCGATGTGGGAGAACATGAACTCGCCGAAAAACGCGCCGGTGATGCGCCGAGGCGAGGCCTGCTTGGCGACACGGGCAAAGTGCAAGAGCGAATCCGCCACTTGCTGCGCGTTGCACTCGAAGTAGTCCGACGCGATTGCGCACGCGGTTGGGTCGTTCAGTTGGTTGGGCAGGAGCGCCCGCACCAGCTCCTCGGTCGGCGGGGTGGCGGACGCGAGCGTCACCTCCTCCGACCGCCACGCCTGTCTGAGCCGCTCGTCAGTCCCGTACTTGCGGCGTAGAAACTCGCGGAACGCCGCGGCCATCGCGGGCGAGTGGTCCACCGCCATGTTCGAGAGCGCGGCGTATCGTTTGCCCGGCAGGTCGCCGCGCTTCTGCCGATAGAAATTCCATTCGCCGGACCAGCCGGCGAACAGCAGATAGCCCAGCACGTGCTTCTCCAGGCCCGCGCGTTGGAGATGCCGGATGAGCGCGGCGAGCCGCTTGCCGGCCTCGCGGCGCCACACCTTGGACGCGTAGGAATGGCACGCGTTCCACTTCGAATGGAAGATGCGCGTGCCGTCCTGGTAGGTCAGGATCTCGTCCGGGTGTGCGTCGGCCCATGTTTGGGGAGCGTACAGATGGACACGCAGCAACACGAGCACATTGGGGTCAAGCCGCGCCAGCGCGCGGAGGCGCGCGTCGAGCCCCGCGTACTGCGCGGCCTCGCCAGCCGGGTTGAGCTTGTCGAAGTCCTCACGCCAGTCCATGCTGGTGTCGAACTGGTGGAGGTGGATTCCCGCGTCCGCGAACGACTGGGCCAGGGAATCCGCGACGAGTTTCCGATCCCACGTCGCGTTGAAGAACATGTGCGCCGGGATCGGCCGGCCGTCTACGACGAGCGTCGGCTCGCCGTCCACCGAGCGCACCTCCACCGAATCTGCCGGCCACGCGGCCGCGCAGAGTCCGAGTGCGATAACGAGTGGCCAAATGAATGATGCCGCTCTCGTATCCGTTCGCATTCTGTACTGCTAACCTCCAACAGACATCAAAGTTTCTTTGCACTCTTCTCCCGTTCCCAAGCACCCGTCCCCGGTTCTGCGCGATCCACCGTACTTTGCCATGTCCTTTCCTCATCAATCTCGCGGGACAATCAACGCCAACGGCGTTGTGTCCTAAAGCCCAGGGTTGTGCACGCAGTGCGCAACCCTGGGTAATGGGCGAGGATACGCCGCGAACCCCAACGGGGTTCCGTCCTCTGGGAAGACGCAACCCCGTTGGGGTTGGTACGGCTTGCGGCATGCTGTCCCGGGGTTGCGGGCTACGCCCGCAACCCCGGGCTGGAAGATGGAACCCCGTTGGGGTTCCTGAGCCACTAACTCGCGACGGACGGCCTCGTCCAGCGCAACACCGAGGTCAGAACTCCTCGCGCTTGTATCCTCGCACGCCAATCTTCTCGACCGGAATCGGCTTGAACCCAAGCTTGAGCGCGGGGGATTCGGGCCGGAGGCGGTAGTCGTCTTTTGCCGCGTCAACAAAGAGAGGATCGGCGACGACGGAGTGGGTGTCGAAGCCGGCGGCTTGCCATTGGGACCACGTGCCCTTGGGCGTGAGCTTTCCCTCGGCCTTGGCGAGGTCTGCGCCGGGCTTCCAATACACGTTGTAGTCGCACTCGGCCAAGACCTTCTCGTTCCAGCGATTGACGCGCATGGCGTTGCCCTTGCGGAAGTAGAAGATGTTCCGGCGCACGACGTTGTTGCGCATCTCCTTGCGGCCGTTGCACTCGAACTGCTGCTGCTCGCCATCGACGAAGATGTTGTTCTCGAACACGTTGTCGAAGCCCAGGTGCACGTGGAACGCGCCGCGGTACGTGCGCGCGATGATGTTGCCGTAGCAGTGCGTGCCGCTGGAGTAGTCGTCGAGGTAGATGCCCCATGTGTAGTACGGCGAGAGGAACTTGCCCTCAGGCGTGGTCTTCACGCCCACCGAGTCGAGCATGAGGTTGTAGCGGATCACATTGCCGCTCCGCTCGCGGTCCCGGCCCAGCGTCTCGATCGCGCCGGTGTCGTTGGTCTCCAGGTTCGTGCGCACGAGGCGGTTGTATTCGACCACGTTGTTGTGCGACGCGCTGCCCTTGCGGAAGGATTTTAGGGAGACGCCGTAGCGCGGGCAGTCGATGACGTCGTTGTGCGCGATGCGGTTGTCGCTGCCGGTGGTGACGTACACTCCGGCCACGTGTTTCCAGATGCGGCCGCAGCGCTCGATGCGGTTGCCCGCGACCACGTTGCGCTTGGGCTGGCTCCGGGTCTCGTACCCCACCATAAGCACGCCGCCTTGGCCGGCGTCGAGGATCGTGTTGCCGAGGATCGTGTTGTCACTCGCGTGGAGCGACAGGCGCACCGCGTACCCCCCTACTCCCAGGAACTTGCAATCCTCGATGGTGCAATGCCGCGCGCGGCGCATCCACACCGCGGCGTCGTCGGGGCTGTACACGGACCGCATCTCAAGTTTGTACGTGGTGTGCATGAACGTGAACCCGCGGAACTGCACGTGCTCCACGAACCGGCGCGCCTTGGCTTCTTCGGCTTTTGCAGCGGCTCCGCGCCTGAGCGCGCCTTCGTCCTCGCCTGCGATGTCGCCGCGGATGTCCACGAGCCGGTCGAGCACCGGCGCGACCACGCCCTGCCGCTGGAAGCCGGGATCCTTGGGCCAGTAGTAGAGCCGGCGCGTGCCCTTGTCGAAGAACCACTCGCCGGGCGAGTCGAGCGCCTCGAACACGTTCGCCACGAAGTAGCGGTTGCCGAGCCGGAGTTCCTGCGTGCAGTTGGCGTTCTTCACGTACGCCAGTTGCTTCGCCATGTCGACGCGGTCGAGTGAGAGGATCGCGTTCACCCAGCCCCATGCCGGGAAGATGTGGATCTCAGGGTTCGGCGACCTAGACCACTCGGCAATGTCGCCCTTGCGGAAGTGGAAGCGGTCGCGGTAGGCGCGTGCGCGGCTGGCGGTGACGCGGAATTCCTTGGCTTTGGCGGAGTCGAACTTCGCCGCGGGTCTCAGCACAAGGTGCTTGCCTGGGCCCGGCTTCGCGGGATCGACGCGTTTGGGCGTCCACTGCGGATCGTCGCACAGCGCCCACAGGCGCCAATTGAGGCCGCCGCCCTTCTCGTTCGTCCAGCGAAGCACGTGATCGCCCTTGGCGAGCGCGACCGTCGCGGTCTTCTTCCACGTGAACCGCGACCAGTCGCCGGTGTCAGGCAAGTTATCGAGCACGATCTTTTTACCGCCGTCGATTTGGATGCTTGTGCGGCCGGCCATGTTCGTGCGGCCCCAGGGATTGTTCTTCGCGCCGTAGTGCATCCAAAATGCGTACTCGCCGTCCGCGGGCGCGGTGAACTTCCACTCGAACGTGTCGCCCGGGGTGTGGATGCGGGCCAAGCAAAGGTTGGAGCCTTTGGCCGTATTCGGCGGCGACGCCACAAACGCCCATTGGCCCTGCATGGGATCGTCGGGGTCGAGGTTGGGCGTGCGCGCGAGGACCTGGCGCTCGTTGCCGACGAAGAGTTGCCGGAAATCCCAGTCGCCCTCGGGCAGGTCCGCAACCCAAAGCTCGCCCTCGCCGCGTCGCCAGCCCGTAATCGGCCGGCCGCCGGACAGCACGACCTCCTCGCCGGGGTACGCGGCATACACGATGGGCCGGTCCGCAGCGCCGCTGTCGGCAGGAGTGAGCAGCAACGGCTCGCGGAGGTGATACGTGCCCCCGCGCACGAGGACGGTGGCCGCTGTTCCGGGCACACGATGCGGCCGTTGGCCGCGATCCTGTCCCCGCGTGGCGTCCCGCGCGCGGGCGAGCGTGGCGAAGGGGCCGTCGGTCTCGGCCGCATTGGGCGCGGGCAGCCTGCCCGACCACGCATCGTTGCCGTTCGTGGCGACGTAGAAATCCGCGGCCGCGGCGTGAAGGGTCGAGTTCAGGAACCACAGGAGCGTGGCTGCGAGAATAAGCTTTGCCATGGGAATGAGACCTCGCGAAAACGTGCTGGCAGTGACCACCATGAGTATACGCGTTCTCGCCCAGCCAAGACAGGCCCGCCCCCAACCTCCCGAAGCGCGCCAACTCTTGGGAGGTTCCGCTGCCATCTGGGCGCATCCTTGCGAGGTGGCCACGCCGGCGGTATCCTGTCCAACAACCTGCGCTGTCTGGAGACACACTACGATTCCGGCACGTACGCGTCCCCGAAGGAGGCCCCCATGCAACGCATCACTCCACGCATGTGTCTTGTCGCGCTCATGCTGTGCTCGTGCACGCCAGCGGCAGACCTGACTGAGGCCAGGTTCGCGAAGCTGCGAGAGCACATGGTCAAGACGCAGATTGAGTCACGCGGCATCAGGGACAAGCGGGTGCTCGCGGCCATGCGCAAAGTGCCGCGGCATGAATTCGTGCCCGCCAGTGTGCGCGCCGCGTCGTATGAGGACTACCCGCTCCCCATCGGCGAAGGCCAGACGATCTCGCAGCCATACATCGTCGCGCTCATGACCGAGATGCTGAAGCTCAAGGGCGGCGAGAAAGTGCTCGAAATCGGCACAGGCTCCGGCTACCAAGCCGCGGTGCTCGCGGAGATCGCCAAAGAGGTCTATACCATCGAGATCGTCGAGCCCTTGGCCAAGCGCGCGGAGAGGGATCTGGCTCGCCTCGGATACAAGAACGTGCACGTGCTCGCCGGCGACGGGTTCAAAGGCTGGCCCAAGCACGCGCCGTTCGACGCGATCATCGTCACCTGCGCGCCGGAGGAGGTTCCGAAGCCGCTCATCGAGCAACTCAAAACCGGCAGCCGCCTGGTGATCCCCATCGGCCCCCAGTGGGTCGGCCAGTGGCTCAAGGTGTTCACCAAGACGAAGGACGGCCTCAACGAGGATCGCAGCATCCCGGTGCGTTTTGTGCCCATGACAGGGGAAGCACAGAAGCGGCGGTAGCCGCGCGGGCGCGACGGAATCGTACATAAACCAAGCCCTCCGGCCCGGCTGGGCCGAAGAGCTTGGTTGCTCAGCAAAGAGGTGGGACGGGGCTACTTGATTGCGTTGCCCGACACCTGCACGCTCTTGTACCACGTGAGGATAAGCGGCGTCGGAATCCACATGCTCGACGTGGTGGACACAAGGTCCGTGGTCTTGGTAGCGCCCTGGGCCTTGGCTTCCTTCGTGACCGCGCCGACGACGTGATCAATCGTCACCGTGTCGTGGAGGAACTTCACCCCGCCCTCCTGCGCATCGCCGCTAATCAGCGGGAAGATGGGCAGGAAGTAGATGCCCCAGGTCTGGCCGTTGATGTGCGCCACCGGCGCCGCCGCGTCAGCCGTCAGCTTCTGGCCGTTGAGTGCCTTACTTACCGTGACCGATCCACATCCGGCCATCAGGGCACCGACCGCCACAAACATCAGCACAAAAGAAATCCTCTTCAACATCACTCACCGCTCCTTTCACAGCACAATGTGATAAGTGAGACAGGCGCCTGCCTCTACGCCGTAAGTATTGCCATGCGGCACGCGGCTGTCAAGGCCCCCATGCGAAACTTCCCTCACCACTCGACCGGCTGGCCGATCCTGGCCGACTCGACGATCGCGTCGGTGATCTTGAGCACCGCGAGGCCGTCGTCGCCCGATGGACCGGGCGCGCGGTCCTCGGCGATGCAGTCCACAAAGTGGCGCAACGACTCATACACGAACCCCACCGGCCGGCCGTCGACCGCGCCCGTCAGCGTAGAAGGCCGGGAGTACGCCTCATGGGTCGCCTTCTGCACCATCGTCTCCTGTGCGTCGATGGTGAACGCGGCGTCGGTGTAGATCAGCTCCATCTTCGAGTCCACAAGCGTCTTGGAGCCCTCCGGCAAGATCCAGCACGACTCGAACGTCGCGACCGCGCCGTTGTCCCACTCTACCGTGCCGTGGTACACGTCGGGCGTGTCGTAGCCCATCTGTTTGAGCACGATGGAGCGCTCGACGCCGTACGCGCGCACCGCGTTGGGCCGGCCCCACAGCCAACGGATGCGGTCCACCGTGTGGCTCATGAGCCAGTACGGCAACTTGGTGTGCGAGGACCAAGTCTCCAACATGCCGGTCGGCACGTAGATGGTGTTGTTCAGGCGGGTGTACGCGTACACCGGCCGGCCCAATTCGCCCTTGTCGAAGGTCTCTCTGATTTGCTGGAGCGCGACCTGAAAGCGGTTGCTGAAGTTGACCATCATCTTCACGCCCGCGGCTTTCGCGGCGTTCACGATCTGCTCACCCTCGGCCACAGAGGTGGCGAGCGGCTTCTCCGCGAGCAAGTGCCGGCCGGCGGCAATGACCGCGAGGCACGGCTCCAGGTGCAGGTGGTCCGGGGTCGCGACGCTCACCGCGTCCACGTCGACCGCGGCGAGCATCTCGTGGTAGTCGCCGAAGGCCTGGGGCACTCCGAACTTGGACGCGACCTGCCTGGCCTTGGCTTCGTCCACGTCGGCGATGGCCACGACCTCGCAGCCGGGGACGTGGGTAAACATCTGCACGTGCTTGGCGCCTTGGAGGCCTGCGCCGATGACGGCGAGCTTGACGTTTGTTTCCGACATATCGGATTCCTTACCACAGAGGGCACAGAGGGGCACAGAGGTCGGACCAGACACAAACCCCCGCTAATTGATCATGCGCTTCACGCCGTCGATCAGCTTCCTCACGTTGAAGTTTATCAGAAGGCCCAGCTTCTTGTTGCCGAGCTTGAGATACGAAAGCAATTGCGCTTCGTGGATCGGATGGAGTTCATGAACAGCCTTGATCTCGACGATGACGGCATCTTGCACGAGCATGTCGAGCCTGTAACCCAAGTCTACCTTGACACCATCGTACACAACAGGCAGGTCCAGTTCGACCTGGACCTGCAAGCCCCGCTTGCGCAGTTCATGTGCTAGGCACACCTTGTATGCATTCTCCAGCAGGCCAGGCCCAAGGGCCTTGTGCACGGCAACCGCGGCGCCGATGATCGTGCCCGAAATGTCGTTCAGTTCCATCTGTCCGTTCTCCCTTCTCTGTGCCTCTCCGTGTCCTCTGTGGTAAACCCCTCGGCACTCACGCAGTGATCTCACTCACGTCCATGACATAGATCCGCCGCGGGCCTTCGTGCATAGAGTCCAAGCAGACCTGTTTGCCGTCGCGGCTCCAGCGCGGGTGGAGGTCGCAGCGGATTTCGCCCTGCAATTCGGGTGGGGAGAAGAAGCGGCCGATATCGACACGCAGGTTCTCGTCCGGCTTGTAGAGGAGCAGCGTGCGCTTGTGGTCTTCCCGAGACGGATACGTGTCCGTGAGGATCCAGCGCTTGTCTGGCGAGTACGAGCAGTGGCCGTCGCAGGTGAGCACGCCCTCGCCCACCACGTCGATCGCGTCGGACTGGTCCGTGTAGAGAAAGTAGCGGTCCACCTTCTCCTCGCCGCGGTCGAAGCGCCGGGCCCAGGCGAGAATGTGCGCCGGGTCGCGCCAATCGAAATGCGAAATCATCTGGTGGTCCGAGAGGCAGCAGATATCCGTGCCATCAGGGTTGGCCGTGAACATGCGCGTGTCCCAGGGGGTCGCCTCGCCCGGTGGCTTCCACCGGTGAAGGAACACGAACCGCGTGCCGTCGTTGTTGAACTGAAGGTGGTTGAACCAGTGCTCCGCGCCGTCCATGGAGTCCTGATGCCGGATCTCGACGATCTGCGCGAGGGAGATGATGAGCGTGTTCTCTCCCGTCTCCAGGTCCATCCAATAGATGCCGTCGTTGGCCGGCGCGAGGTCGCCTTCGGTAGGATCGGGGAGTGCGCAGTACCCATAGCCGGGCCGCGTGCGATGCACCCGTGCGAAGTTGAGCGACACCGCTTGGTCGCCCTGCCGGCTCACCGCATACACCGGCCGCGGCAGCGTACGCGCCTCGCCGCTGTGCACGTCCCACACACGCGACACGAACCGCTCGTCCTCCACGTCGTTGTGGACGAGGAGCCGGTCGGGCTGCGTGCCGACCCAGTGGATCATCGAGCCCTGCTGCCAGTTGAACGCGCCGGTTTCAGTGAGTTGAGTCCACGCATTCTCTTGCTGCGTGTCGATCAGGCCGATGGCCGCCCGGTCTTCAGGCGTAGGCGGCCGGTCCATGAAGTCGGTCTCCAAGCCCACAAGGTAGCGGCCGGTCGAGTCCCACGGAAACTTGTCGTAGTAGCCGAAGTACTGGAACTTGGGGCCGCCGGTGACGGCGCGGGCGGGCAACTCGTGTGTAGTGTGTGGCATGGGAGTCCTCTTGGATTGGCGGCCGACGGCCCGATGTCCGCCGTACGGCTTCGGCGACAGGGACGATTCGAGCGAGTCTACACGCACGGACGGGTGTGTCAAGGCGCCAACGCTCGTGCGCGGCGGCCGGGCCGCGTTGACACATGAGGCAACGTCTGTTACGTTCGGATTGTCACGCGATGTGGTTCCCATTCTCCGAAGCAACGAGCACGACATGCCCCAACCGCCCCTGGACCCGGCCGATGTCGAACGCCTCCGGGAAGCCCTCCGCCACGAGGAAGCGGCCCTCAAAAACTACCGCTTGTACGCCCGCAAAACGAGTGACGAGCGGCTGGCGGAGATGTTCGAACAGTTCGCAATGAACGAAAGCTGGCACGCAGCCGCGATCCGCAACAAACTTAAGAAGGCCAAGCCGTGAGCCGATCCAAGTTCCATCGCACGTTCCAGGGCTATGGTGTCGCGCCCGGCATCGCCATCGGCCCTGCCGCGTTTGTCGAGGTAGGCCACTTCCCCCAGGAGGTGCCGCGCTACACCGTCGAGGACGATGGCGTGGAGCGCGAGATGGAGCGCTTCAGGGCCGCGGTGACCGAGGCGCTCAAGGACGTGGACGCGCTGGCCCGGCAAGTCGCCGAGCAGGTCGGAGAGGCCGAGGCCAAAATCCTCGAAGGCCATAGCATGATGCTCCAAGATCGCTCGCTCGCGCAGCAGGTCGAGGAGGCGATCCAGACGCAACACGTCAACGTCGAGTACGCTGTCGCTCAAGTCATGGGCAAGTACCAGCGCATGTTCGAAGTCATGGACGACGAATACCTGCGGGACCGGTACATGGACGTGCGGGACGTCACGCGGCGGCTGCTCGGCAAGTTGCTGTTCGTGGATGGCGAGGTATCCACGCAGCTCGACGAGCCGCGCGTCGTCGTGGCCGAACACCTCGTGCCATCGCTGACCGTGCACTTGCGCCGGGAAAACATCCTGGGCTTCGCCACGGAGAAAGGCGGAGCCACCTCTCACGCGGCCATCCTGGCCCGGTCCGCCGGCATTCCGGCCGTGAGCGGGCTCGATGGCTTCATGGCCTCGGTCGCTCAGTCGCAGACGGTTATCGTCGACGGGTTCGAAGGCAAGGTCATTACGAGCCCCACCGACGAGGAGCTGGCCGAGTACCAGCAACTCGAGAAACGCTTTCGAGAAGACCGCGAGCGCGTCATGCGATGCAGCCGCGAACCGGTCGTGACCATAGACGGCGCGGTCGTGACGGTCCAGGCCAACGTGGGCCGGCCTGGGGACGTGGCCGCGTCCGCACAGTACGGCGCAGACGGCATCGGCCTCTACCGCACCGAGTTCGAGTTCATGAGCCGCAGCACAATGCCGTCGGAAGACGAGTTGGCCGCGCTCTATACGGAAGCGATCCGCAAGATGAAAGGCAAGCCGGTCACCTTCCGCGTGCTCGACGTGGGGGGCGACAAGTTCCCGCCTGCTTTCCCCCTGCCCCACGAGGAGAACCCCTACCTGGGCTTCCGCGGCATCCGCGTGCTGCTCCACCACAGCGAGGAGTTGTTCCAACCGCAGCTTCGAGCCATTCTGCGCGCCAGCACCGGCGGCCAGGCGCGCATCATGTATCCCACCGTGGCCGGGGTCGCCGAGTTTGAAGCCGCCGCCGCGGAGCTGGAGAAAGCGAAAGCCGCGCTGAGCGCCCGCGGCGTGGACTTCGATCCCCACGTGCCCCAAGGCCTCATGATCGAAGTGCCGTCGGCCGTCGCCGTGCTTGACGACCTGTTGTCGATCGCCGACTTCGCGTCGGTGGGCACGAACGACCTCGTGCAATACACCCTCGCGGCGGACCGCAACAACGACCACATGGTCGGCTACTACGACCCCCTGCACCCGGCCATTGTGCGCACGCTGTGGGCCATCGGCTCGACCGCGCTCTACCACGACAAGCCGGTGAGCGTGTGCGGCGAAATCGCCGGCGACGTGCTCTACGTGCCGCTGCTGCTGGGCCTTGCCTTCCAAAGCCTCAGCGCAAGCCCCGGCGCCACCCCCTTCGTGAAGGACTGCATCCGCCACATTAGTGTCGCCGAGTGCGAAGAGCTTGCCCGCGCCGCGATCAAGATGCGCACGGCCGACGAGGTCCGCGCCGCCGTGGCTCAGCACCGCGAGAGTTGGCGCGGCCGCGCGGAGGCGCGCAGTGAGGACGATGCCTAACCGAACCGGAGGCGCCTCTGTGGGCAAGACTGCCAGCGACGGACCGCAAGGGAAGCCCGAACGCGGAGCGACGCTGCTCGCTCTGGCAACCGGCGCCGCGGTGGGGAACATGTGCGGCGTCGCGTTTCACCTCATGCCGCTCTATACGCCCGCGGCCGCGTACACCTATCTCGCCGCGCTCGCATGGCTCGTGCTGGCAGGCGCGGCCGGCTGGCGAACCGGCCGGGCGGCGAGGCGCCGCCCCGGCTGGGGGCCAG
>JAJRTI010000229.1 GCA_024278415.1 Planctomycetota bacterium
CCCTCTGAGGTCAAGCCAAAAAACGATCCGCCGATTATAGCGAAGCTTCGCCTCTCAAGTCGTCACGAAAGCCCCTCGGACAACCGAAAGCTCGCGGCGCGGCGAAGCGCTCTCGACGGTTTGAGGCGAAGCTTCGCTATTACGACAATCGCCGGCTCACTTCGTGCCTGAGCCTTTTCGCTTGCTCGTTCCGCCCTGCGTGCTTTTCATCCTGGGGCACGTCATCATGGGGCTGGACATGCTTTTTCCGCCCATCATTTTCTGCATCATGGGCATCATCTTCCCGCGCATCTGCTGGCCCATCTGCATCATGGTCATGGGCTTGTCTGGGATAGCGCCCAGTTTCTTTCGCTGCTCAGATGTGAGCACTGCGAGCGCCTTCTTTCGGGCCTCGGTTTGGATCTGGACCAGCTTCTGCCGTTGAGCGTCCGAAAGGCCAAGGGCTTGTGCCTGCCCGTATACGGCGCAGGGGCTGTCCAGAAAAATGGGGGTCGCCATCATCGCCTGCCAGCGCCGCATCACGTCCGGCGCCACGCCCGCCTTCTGCATCATGCCCATGCAGCGCTGCATCATGCCTGCGGACATGGGCTTCGCATCGGAGCTGGCGGCCGCGGCCTTGCATTGAGGCTGCGCTTTCTCCTGTGCCGCGGCATAGCCGGCCCAGGCCAAGATCGTCGCCATTAACACGCCACTGATGATCGTTCGCTTCATCGCAAGACTCCTTCTCAAGAAAGGTACACAAGACACACAAAGGGGGCGCCGCGCTACTGGCACATGGGGCATTCACAGGGATTGGCGGCCTTCCGCTTTGATTTCTCAGATGAACTGTCAGGGCTTGGGGGGCCCTCGTCGTCGGTACCCCTCTTCCGCATCCAGTTGCACCGGCGCATGCACGCGTCCATGAAGGGCGCGAGTGTTTTGCGCTCCTCTGGAGCGGCCCGCTTCTCCAGATCTTTGAGCGTTTTTCTCTGAAACTGAGACAGATACGCCGCGCGGGAGAGCAAGAGCCTTCGACTCGCGTCCGGCAACCCCGGCGCAACGTCCAACGCGGCCTTTGCTTCGTCCAACATGGCCTGGAGCAATTCTTTGTCGATGCCGCCACCTCTCTGGTGTTTCTCCACGGCTTCCTTGAGCCGTTCCTCAGAGAATGTGATCCGGAGTTCGGCCTTGTCCTCCGGGTTCACCGTCAAGATGAACTTGGCGCGCTCGGTGAACAGCTTGATCGGGTAGAGCCAATCGCCGGGCACCGCGCTGGCGGAGGCGGAAACGGAACCCCAGCCTATCAGCAGGACCGCCAGCAACATGGCCGCGGCGCGCAGGAGAACACTTCGGCTGAACCATCGGACCCGCCGCCGAGGCGGTTGCGCGGCCGCGGCCTCCTGCTCGGCCGTTGCGCGGGCGAGCGCAGCCATCAAGCCGCGCACCGACGTCGAGGGGGCCGGCAGGCCCGCGAG
This sequence comes from Planctomycetota bacterium, assembly GCA_024278415.1. Next base: position 1,455 of record JAJRTI010000229.1, read on the forward strand.
GTCTGTCGCAATCGCAAGCAGCGGCCGGATGTCGTCGGCCAGCTCAGGGTGCTTGGCCAGTATCTCCTCCGGATCTCGGCCTGCTCGCGCGGCGTCTATGCACCGATCCAGCAGTTCCTCTGGGCTAGGCGTCATCGCGGTCATCTTCCTCTCCCAGCAACTCGCGCAGTGTGGACAGGGCCCGAAACTGCAATGCGCGGATCGCCCCCGGCTTGCGGCCGGTCACTTCCGCGATTTCAGCATTGGATAGGCCTTGCACGAACTTCAGCGTGACGAACTCATGCTGCTCCTCCGTCAACCGCGCCATCGCGGCCACCAGATCGGCCCGGCGCGCGACCGTGTCCGCAGGGTCGTCTGGGGGAGCCACGAGTGGGGCTGTTTGCTCATCCATGGGGATCACTCGCCGAACCTTCTCGCGCCGGCTGTGGTCGATGATCACGTTCGCCGCGATCTTGTACAGCCACGCGACGAACGATCCGGTCTGGCCGCCGATGCTCCGCATCACTCGGAGGAACACATCCGCGGCCAAGTCGTCCGCCCACCTCGCGTCCACTCGATAGTGCATGTACTTGAGCACCTTCGGGTAGAAATGCTCGCACAACGCCGCGAGCGACTGGGGGTCGCGCTCCCTCGCTTTCGCCAGAAGATGGGTTAGGTCGCTCTCGTCCAATTCTGTGTTCCTACGAACCAAGACGCACAAGCCCCGTGAAACGTTATGCAGACAGTTGTGAAAAAAGTGGCCGCCGAGAGGCCACGCGGGTTTCAGCACACGCGGCCACGACGCGTCAGGCGCTTCCCGAAGCGGCTCCGGCCGTGCGCCGCATCCCTTCGCGTCGAACGTCGTCCTTCGTGCGCCTCACCGTTGGATAGTCGCCGTCGAGGAAGCCAAACAGGGCCTCGACCAGTGCGGGGCGCGCCAGGTAATAGCAGCGCAGACCGCCTTCCTGATAAAACGCCACCAGGCCGCTATGTCGGAGCACTGCGAGGTGCTGCGACACGTTCGCTTGGCGAACGTCCAACAAGTCGCGGATATCTGTGACACACTTCACGCCGCGGGCTAGCTCGTCCATAATCATGAGTCGCGTGGGATGGGCGGCCGCTTTGAGGAGGTCCGCCCACATCTGAACCTGATCGGCATCCATCGCCGCCTCCGCAAAAGAGGGCATGTCGCGTTCGGATATTCGCACATTCGAATACAGTAGCGGAGCGCCGCCTGGTTGTCAAGGGGAGGCATCCAGTACCGCTGAACAGTGTACCGCGGCTGGAGCGCCACTGCTCAGGATGGCCTTCCGGACATCCGGCAGGAGAATCTCGGAAGTTTTTCTTGGCGAGGGCCTTGACTCCGTACCACGGTACGGAGTGTATCCTTATCGCAGAGGTGACGACATGGAACATCTGACGATCGGCCAAGTGGCCAAGCTGGCCGAAGTGAACGTGGAGACGGTCCGCTACTACGAACGCCGGCAACTCGTGGCCAGACCGCCACGATCGGATTCTGGATACAGGCAATTCCCTCCAGAAGCGGTTCAGCGCATTCGGTTCATCAAGCGCGCTCAGGAGCTTGGCTTCACGCTCCAGGAGATCAAGGAACTGCTTGAGTTGCGCGCGGATCCCCAAGCCCGTTGCGCCGACGTGCGAACGCGCGCGGAAGCGAAGATCGTTGACATCGAGGACCGCATCCGAACGCTCCAGAAGATGAAGCGCGCGCTCGCCCAGGTCACCGCGGCCTGCGCGGGACGCGGCTCCACAAGCGAATGCCCCATCCTCGACACGCTCGATCGCCCGAAGGAGAAACAGCCATGAAAGTGGACTTGATATACGATGCAGATTGCCCGAACGTGGCGGCCGCCCGGTCGCAGTTGCTGGCAGCTTTCGCGCGGGCTGGACGGGCCGCCCGATGGAGCGAATGGGACCGCGGCAGGCCCGACAGCCCGGGTTACGTGCGTGGCTATGGGTCGCCGACGATACTGGTCGACGGGAGAGACGTGGCAGGCGCTGAGCCCTGTTAAGGCATGGCTTGCTGCCGTCTCTATGGGACAGCCTCTGGCGAATTCCAGGGAGCGCCCTCCGAGGAAATGATCGCATCGGTCTTGGCCGCCGCCGAGCCGGGCCCTGTGCCGTCGAACCATCCCGAAAGCAAGAGCGGATGGCGAAGCTCTCTCGCCGCCATGCCGGGCATCGGGGCCGCGCTGGTGCCGGCGGGAGTCTGTCCGGCCTGCTGGCCCGCGTACGCGGGACTGCTCAGCACGTTGGGACTGGGCTTCCTATTCAAGACCGCTTATCTGCTTCCTGCAACGGCTCTGTTCCTGCTGATGGCCGTCGCCGCGTTGGCTTTTCGGGCGGAGGTGCGGCGCGGCTACGGCCCATTCGCCCTGGGCTTGGCGGCCTCATGTGTCATTCTGATGGGGAAGTTTGCTCTCGCATCCAACGCAACCATGTACGGCGGCATCTGCCTGCTGGTGGCTGCGTCCATCTGGAACGCCTGGCCGCGTAAGGCGGCTGAGGGCGGCCGCGACGCCTGTCCTGCCTGTGCTCCCCAAGGACGGGTGTCGTAAGCACACAAACTGGGAGCGAAAGGACGTGCTGATATGAGCACCCAACGCAAGATCGAGGTCTTCAGCGCGGGTTGTCCCGCTTGCAAGGACACGATTGACCTTGTCAATCGCGTGGCTTGTCCATCGTGCGAGGTCAGCGTGTTGGACATGAATGATGCCCAGGTCGCGGAACGCGCCAAAGGGCTGGGGATTCGCTCCGTCCCGGCGGTCGTCATCGATGGCAAGCTAGCCGATTGCTGCGCGGGCTGCGGCCCGGAAGAGGCCTCCCTCCGCACCGCTGGCCTCGGACAGAGTTAGCCCGCATTTCTCACGAGTCCAGGCGGGCCTGCCTGCCGCGCGGCGGCGCAGGCAGGTGTCGATGCAAGGCGCACTGTCGCGAAGGCATGCTCGAAGCACGTCGAGCGCGGTGCAACGCAGCAGCGGCACCCGACTGGGCTCGCCCGATGGGCCAGCCCCAGCAGCCAGGCCCCGCTTGTGTTCCGGCGGGCGCCTTCCGGCCCTCGTTTTCAAGCACCGAGTGGGAACCGCGCGGTGTGCGAAGCCGCGGATCTTTGCCCCTGATGCCGCGCCCCCGTCGCCTCATACCGAACGCGAGAGATGCCGTCCGCGAGATACTTTGGCCGCGTGGCCAAAAGAGAGATGGCCGGCTCAGACGAGCCCGTGCCGGAGCCGGTCGATGACGAACTGCTGCTCGTCCGCGCCGAGCGTCACGAAGTACTCGCTGTAGCCCGCGCGGCGCACGATGAGGTCCTGGTGTTCCTCAGGGTGTTGCTGGGCCGCTTGAAGCTGCTCGACCGACACCGCGTCGAAGTGGATCTGGAGGCCGCCGCGCTCGAAGTACGTGCGGACCAGCGCCGCGAGCTTGGCGCGGCCCTCCTCGCGGCCGAGCAGCTCCGGCTGCAAGTGCATGAGCACGGACGAGCCGTTGGCCGCGTGCGCGAAGTCGAGCTTGGTCGTCGATTTCACGATGGCCGTGGGGCCGTTGCGGGCCGCGCCGAGCGACGGGCCGGCCGAGTGCGACAGGGGCCGGCCGGCCTTGCGGCCATCCGGCGTCGCGGGCGTCGTGTTGCCCATGGTCGTGTTGAGCCACACCGACCACAGCGCCGGCAGGAACCGCCCCCCGCGCCAAGTCGTGTGGCGCTTGACCTCGGTGCAAAACTCGTCGGCCAACTCCGCCGCGATCGAGTCCACCTCATCGTCGTCGTTGCCGAACTTCGGCGCGTCGCCCGCCAACGCTTGGCGCAAGCCGTCGCTGCCCTCGAAGTCGGCCTCCAGCGCGGCCAGCACCTCGTCGAGGCGATACGCGCGGCGCTCGAACACCACCTGGCGCAGGGCCGCGAGCGAGTCGGCCGCAGTGCCGAGGCCGATGCCCTGGAAGCCGCTGAAGTTGTAGCGCGCGCCGCCTTCGGAGATGTCCAGGCCGCGTTCGAGGCCGTCCGCAGTCAGCGCGGAGAGGAACGGCTGGGGCATGAGTTGCGCGCGGCGCTTGTCCTGGTCGTTTTGCGTGGCGACACGGGCCGCGAGGTCTGCTTGCATGGCCTCGCGGAACGCGCCGCGCAGATCGTCGTACGACTGGATGCGCCCGTTCTGCGCCAAGGCCTTGCGCAGCCAGGCCACGAACGTCACGTAGCCCGGGTTGGCCGCGGGTTTGTTCAGGATGCGGCCGGGGATCGTGGGCTCGTGGCAGCCGACCAGCGAGTAATCCCGCGCATCCTCCAGCGCCACTCCGTTGGCCGTCCACGCCGGGACCATGACCTCGTCGTTGATGAACTGCGGCTGCGTCACTCCCGACGCCAGCACTCGGAGGCTCCGCTCCATGAGCTGCGGCGGCGAGCCGGCGTGGAACCGCACCGCGACCGACGGGTAGATCAGGCGCAGCGACTCCGTCACGTCGAGCATCAGGTAGGTCAGGTCGTTCGTCGCGTCGCGGCCGTCGGAGGTTTGGCCAGCCAGGCAGAGCGTGGGCACCCCGCGCCGGGCCACGTGCCCCTCCTCGAAGCTTTTGATCCAAAAGCACTCGATCAACTCGCGCATCGTCTCCCGTTCGTCCGCCCGCCAGAACGGGAGCAAATACTGGTCGGGCCGGCCCAACGAAAACGCCGGCCCGCCCCCCTCCACGTACACCCCCATGTCCACGAACCAGACGGACTGCAACGCCTCGTGCATGGTGCGCGCCGGCAACCGCGGCACGCGGCGGCACACGCGCGCGATCTCGAGCAATTCGTCGCGGCGAGCGGGATCGGCCGCGTCGCTTGCCAAGCGCTCAGCCTCGGCCGCGTAGGCCTCCGCGTATGCGAGCAACGCGTCGATCACGGTCAGCACGGCCTCGTAGAAGGGCCGCTTCGACTCGTCGCACGCGTCGCGCCGGCGCAGCGCTTCGCCGCGGACCGCGTCCAAGCCCTGGCTCAGCACCAGGGCGAAGTCCGGCACGAGGTAGCACAGCTTGGGCACGAGGATGCCTCGCTCGCGAAGGAGGGCCAAGCCGGGCGCGCCGCACCAAGGCTGTTGGCCCACGATCCACTCGCCGTCTGCGATGACGGGCCGCGCGCGCCGGAGCATCTGGTCCACCGCGCGGGCGCGCTTTGCCAGCGCCGGCTCGTCCGAGTCGTTCACCGCGATCGCGTCGATCTCAGAGGGACAGGCCAGGCGTCGGACCGTGCGTGCGGCGGCCATGGCGCGTTCGAGCAGCGCGGCGACGCGTGGGGTGCTGCCGCGGGGAGTGGCCGACGGCGGCCGGGCTGTGGCGGTTTCCATGGGGGTTGGCTTTCCTCTCGCGCAAAGTGGCGCTTGCGTGCCGGCATGCCGCATCGCCGCGGCCGGCCACGGCGCTCCAATGGTAACAGTTCAGACGCTTCGTACATATCGCACGGGGCATCGACCTGTGGCGCAAGCGGCCACTCGCCCCAGCGGGGTGCAACATAGGAGCCCAAGGGCGCCGCCCTGGACTCCCATGTGTCAGCCCTTCGGGCTGGACAGCCACGCGCGGCCTCCGTACGCATGACGGGAAGTACGCGTTATTCGGATGAGCCATAAAACCGCCGCGGGCGCTCTCACGCCCACTCGAACACGACCTTGCCCGTATCGCCCCCGCTGAAGGTTTCGAACGCCTCCGGGGCCTGCTCGATAGTGAAGCGGTGGGTCACCATCGCGTCGAGTGGCAGCGGATGGCGCTGGAGGAAGTCGGCCGCGGCGAAGTACTCGCCCATAGAGTAGACGGAGCTGCCGCGCACGGTGAGTTCCTTCGAGATTATCGCCCAGGGATCGAGGTGCAGATCGTCGGAGCCCGCGCCGACGATGACGATGCCGCCATGCCAGGCCGCGGCCGCGGCGGTCTGCGTGCGCGCGGCTGCGCTGCCAGAGCATTCCATCACGCCCTGCGCGCCTTCGCCGTTCGTGGCGTCGAGAATGGCCTCGGCCGCGTCGCAGGCGCTCGCGTCGATCACGATGCCCTCCGTGAGGCGCTTGGCGAGGGCGATGCGGAACGCGTTCACCTCGACGCCGATGCAGCGGAGCCCCTTGGCCTGGCCCATGAGCAGGGCGGTGAGCCCCACCGGCCCCAGGCCAAAGACCGCGAGCGTCTGGCCGTGTTGCAGGGGCAGCTTGTGCAGCGACGCGAACGCGGTGCCGGCCGAGCACGCCAGCATCGCGCCCGTGGCGAAGGAGAAGGCGTCGGGCAGCGGCAGGCAGCACACCGCCGGCGCGGCCATGAAGTCCGCGTGGCAGCCGTCCCGCGTGCGGCCGAACGCTCCCTCGTCATTACAGAACACGGGTGTGCCCGCTAGGCAGTGCCGGCAGTGGCCGCAACCCAGGCTGTGGTACACGCACACCCGATCGCCCACGGCCAAGTGGCCGACGCCGGGGCCGATCTCGGCCACCAGGCCGCAGGGCTCGTGGCCGGAGATCATGCCATGCCTCTAGTCGGCCCACTCGCGGCTCTTGCGGTACTTGTGGAGATCGCTGCCGCACAGGCCCGCGGCCTTCATCTCGACGAGCGCTTCGCCCTGGGCCGGTTCGGGCTTGGGGAACTCGCGCACCTCGACTTGGCTCTCGCCCAGATACACGCAGCCCTTCATCGCCTGCCTCCTGGCAGTCCGCTTCAACCGAGGATCTGTTGGACCAGCGCCACGTTTGCCTCGACCATGTCGTCCTTGTCGCCCCGGTGCATGCCCACGTTGACCACGTCGTTGGGCTTCATGTGCTCGAACGCGTACTCGAACGCCATGTGCGGGTCGATGCGGCCGGCGCCCATGATCTTGTACCCGATGCAAGGCTTCTGGATGCGCCTCACGCAGTCGGTCGCCGCGAACGCGTCGGCCAGCTTGAACTTCAGGCCCTTGCCGCTGTGCAGGCTGCCGCAGTTGAAGAAGCACACCGCGTGGAAGTCGGCCACGCCGAGGCTGTCGACCCACAGGTGCGCCTCCGGCGCGTGGCCCGCCACGCCGGCCGGCACGCCCTTGGCCCGCGCGTGCTCGCACCACTTGGCCAGCGCGTCCGCGTCCTTCTCCACGTACATCTTGTCCACCGCGCCGCCGTGGAAGTAGACCGCCTTGGCGCCGATGTCGACCGCGACGTCGATGGCCTCGAACATGCTGTCGTAGCTTCGGTCGTTGAGTTGGCCGATCCACTGGAGCGGCCCGCCGTCCGCAAGATACTCCCGCGTGGCTTGGATCACGTGCGGCGTCTCGTTGTTGGTGATCATCGTGTTGATGCCGGCGGCCTCGGCGCGCGCCCACGTCTCCTTGATGCGATCCACGGTGTAGTAGGACACCATCTCCTGGTTGCGTTCCGGGCTCTGGTGGCTGAAGCCGCCGAAGGGGTTGGCGCCAATGATGAGGCGGGTGACGGTCAGTCCGCAGAAGTCGACGGTTGGTAGTGCGTTCATGGAATCTCCTGGTAAATCCGGATGTCTGTGCGTGCAGCCACGGCCGGGCGATGGCCGCGCCTTGAGGTTTCGCTGCCAGGCGGATCGGCTCAGGCTTGTGGCCCCAATGAACCGCTGTGCAGCAGGTGCAACCTTGGGCCTAAGCTAATGTCGTACCGTGAATGATATCCCAAGTCAAGGGCCGAGGGCGGTCAGAAGTTTCCCCATGAGATTTGCTGATCCGAGCGGCAGACGCCGCTGGCTTGTAGTAGGGCCATTCATGGCCCGTCAGTAACGCTGAAAAACGGGCGATGAATCGCCCTACTACAAACGACCCGCGCGTCCCGCACGGCCCCGTGTACATAACAATCGTTGTAAGAAACCGGTGACGCCAGGCTTGCGGTAGGACGGGTGGAAATCCTGGGGAAACTCGTGCCGAAGGCGGTGAGGCGTATGCGCAGGGCGGGCCTGTCCCGTCCCTCGAGGCAGCCTGTGCGAGTTGCCCGATAGCAGCTTCTTGGCGCCCGCCGCCTACCAGAAGCTCGTGGTCGGGTTCCCCTGCGCGCCGGTGAACATGTCGATGAAGACCCAGATGACCGCGGACACGACTTCGCCCAGCACCAAGCCCAGGAAGAACGGCTTGCCCCGGTCGTAGAGCTTGCCGCCTCCGAACCCCAGCAGGAAAGTCTTGAGCAGCCACGCAATGAACACGCTGAACCAGATCACCCGGCCCGACCAGTGGAAGCACGCGAGGAAGCTGACCGGGTGCAGGGGCCACCAGGGGAAGAACCAGCGCGCCGCGAGCAGGCCCGTCATGATCGCCGCGCCCATGCCGAACCACAGCGCGTGGCCCCACGTGGGCTGAAGCGGGGGCCGCATGCGCCCAGCCGCGTCGATCCAGGGGTACATGGCCACGTTCGAGAAGTTGAACCGGTTCAGGTTCATCGCTCCGCGGGCGTAGGGGAAGTACATGAGCACCACCAGCGCGCCGGCAAAGCTGACGAGCAGGGCGATCATGAGCGCTGCGAGGAGCCGGCGCCGATGGTGCTTGACCGACGTGTGCACGACCTTGAGCGCGTTGGCGCAGCAGGCCATGACGTAGATGCGCATCTCCGAGTGCCACACGTACGTCGTGCCGAGCGCGACGAGCCCGGCCGGCCCCAGCGCCTGCGTGCCCACGGCCGACGCGAGCAGGTCCGAGCCCAACGCGGGCGCCATGACGACCGGGAGCCCGGTCTCGATCACCACGCGCGTGACCACCGTGAAGATCGCTCCGGTGATGAGGATGAAGAGGATCGCGGCCCAAAGCGGCAGGCCGGCCAGGTTCATCCACCGCACGAGGAAGATGAGCCCCACGACCAGGCAGATGACCGCGGTGCGCTCGGACATGATCTCCTCGCTCTCGGGATCACGCTTCGGCGGCTTGAGCGCGCGCTTGAGGAACTCCAGCAGGTGCTGCCGCGAGACGTAGAGCATGGACAGCATGAGCACCGCGGCCGCGCCGGAAGCTTCGAGCGCGTGGAAGGACCAGTACGACCAGATGCCGAGCTTGCGGGGGAACTGCACGCCGAAGCGCTGGAGCGTCGCGCCCTGCGCGTTCAGGAGCAGGAACAGCAGCCACATGCCCAGCGACACGCTTTGGTTCATGAAGTACGCGAAGCCGATGACGGTCGGGCTCACGCGAAACGTGAGGCGGCCGGTGAAAGGCGAGCCGCGCACCGTCGTGTACAGCTTGATGGGACGGATCTGCGGGTAGTAGTAGTTGAGGCCGTTGAGCGTGATGATGAACGCGCTGATGGCGAAGCCCGTCCAAAAGAGGCGGGACCTGAGGAGCCGGTCCCACGCCTGCTTGTCCTGCGCAGTCTGCACGAGCGCGAGGGGCGGCTGCATCATGGGATAGGCGAGCTTCTCGTTGTCCATCCACTGCTTGCGGAGGATCACCGGCACGGCGATCATGACGAAGCTGAGCGCGACAAAGAAGAGCAGCCAGAAGAACAGCGGCGCGGCCCATGCCTGCCAGGGGATGCCCACGCCAGCGGGTGCGCCCTCGTAGTACCAACGGATCGCCTCGATGTCGTCCAGCAACATCCACTTGGGGATGTACGGCAGGATGTACGTGGCCCACTGGTTTTCAGGCGACGCGTAGTAATGCGCCCCGGTGATGGTTGGCGTGAGGAAGCCCACGAACCCACGCGTGGGGATGGCCGCGGCCACGATGACCATCGCAAAGATGGTGGCCAATTCCGCCGCGGTGAATGCGAGGGACTTGCCCATGCGCCCCAGCACCCAGTTCACCGGCACCGCAACAAAGAAAAGCATGAACAGCGCGGCCGGCGCGCTGAAGTCGTCGGTGAGGCGGGTCCCCTGCTGGCACGTATCGCAATACGAGCCCAACGCGCCGACGGCGCCGGCGAGACAGGCGCCGACAACGATGGAGCGCCATGTGACTGCGCTTTCCCGGTCTTGCACTGGTCCTCCTCGATCATGGTCTGCGATGCAACGGGGCGAATACCATATCAGGCCGCTGCGCGCAGGTCAACGCGAGGCCCGCGACCGCCCTCGTCTCAATCCTCATCCCGCACTCGTTATTCCCATACGCTCATTCATTTTTCCCTTGACACGTGCAACGCACTGTTGCACAATGCAACTCACGATGCGGTTCGACCGATCATCGTGTTCAAAGGCTGCGCAAGAGGGATCTGTGATGCAGCATGTGCGACGCGGCAGTGCCGGAATTTTGCAGGCCACTCAGGCCGCGCTGGCCCAGTTCTTGCGGGGGGGGTAGCGCTCTCTCTACTGGTCACGCCCCTGGCGTTTGCCGCGGCGCCCCCAGCCTTGCGCGGCGGGATGGAGGCACTTGACAAGGGGAAGGTAGCGGAGGCCACGCTGTTCTTCTCCATGGCGCAGAACCAGGCGCCTGGATACGCACCCGTCCATCGGTTCGCGGCAAAGGCCCACGAGTGCGCAGGCAATTGGGCGCTGGCCGCGGTCGCATGCCAGAAGCTGTTGGGCTTGGGCGCGCCAGACGCTGCGCGCGTGAAGGCCCACATCAAGCTGCTGCATGAAGCGGAGAGAGGCGGCCTCTCTTGGGAGCCGTTCCAGTGCGTAACGGCGAGCGGTAACGATGGCAAGGCGGTGGCTGCTCTTGCCAATGGAGCGTGTCGAGACAAGTATTCGCTGTCCGTGCTGCGATTGTGGGGCATGGCCTGGCGAGCCCGAATGGCTTGGCAGGCCAAGGACTACGCGCTGGCCGCCAAACGGTACGAATCGCTGTTCGGAGTCAAGCCGCTGGTGTCCTTGCCCGTGTGCCGGCTGCATTGGGCCGATGCGCTTGCCAAGCAAGGAGGGTTCGCCAAGGGATCCAAGCTTTATCAGCGGCTGATCAATACGGAGGACAAGCCGGTTGTGCAGGCCGCGCGCGCTGGGCTCGCTGAGCTGTTCATGCTCTGGGGCCAGGACCGAATCAAGGCCAAGGATTGGCGCCGGGCCGAAGCGTACCTGGCCAAGGCATGGGCCGGCGGCCGGAAGGACGCGCTCAAGCCGTATCTGGACGCGCTCAAGCGACGCGGCCGGTTCGCTCGCGCACGGGACGTGCTCTCTGAGGCGATCGCCGCTCCTTCGAGCGACGCCCAGGCGCAGTCGCCCGAGGAAAAGGAGCTGCACGAGGAGGGCGTCCCATGAGCGTTTGGACTGTTCGGAGTCCCGCCTTCAGGCGGTCTGGCGTCGGGGACGCGATGCGGAAGTCCCGCACGTGCGGGAATCGCATCGTGCCCCCAGACAGCGGACCGCTTTCGTTCGTAGTGGCGACCGTAAGGGCGCCTCTGGCCGGTGCGTCGCAGAAGCGGAAGGCCCTCACGGGCCTACTACAAGCGCCAGCCTTCGTCCGCATCTCTCTCGCCTTCCTCTGCCTCCTCGCCGCCGCGGCCACAGCCGCGGCCGAGCCTCCCGCCCAACTCGCGCAGCGCCTCATCCTCCAGCGCAAGTACCACGAGGCTATCGTGTACCTCGATATGGCCGTAGCGGAGAACCCCAAGGATGCCCGGTCCTGGACGAGCCTGGCCCAATGCCACGTGCGCGTGGGCAACATGAAGCAGGCCAGCGCCGCTCTCGACGGGCTGGCAAAGGCCCGGCCATCACAAAAAATGCTGGCCGCTCTCGAAGCCAAGATGGTCGCCGCGTGCCAGCGCTGCATCCCGCGGCTCGCCAAGGGCGACGCGTCCGCTGCCGAGGAACTGCGCCGCGTCGCCGCCGCGCGCAACGCGATCACCGCCATCCGCGGCCGGGC
>JAJRTI010000230.1 GCA_024278415.1 Planctomycetota bacterium
CCAACTCCGAAGCGGCAGGAGCGCGGGCTGCGCTGCTGAATGGAGCGGCCGGCGCCGGGATCCGCCTGCAATCGGTTCGCAAATTCGAGTTGAGTCTCCGCGTGGAGCCCGGCGCGAGCCGCGAGGCGCTGAAGATCCAAGTCGTGCTTCCTCAGACTGGCCGCAACGCGTGGCGGGCCGAGTACGTGCACGTCGTCGACGAGGCCGGCCGCCTCATGCCGATCCGCCGCGGGGGAGCCGAGTTGCACCGCTTCGAGATGGCCGTGCCGCCTGTGGCGCACACGTACACCGTGCGGGGCTTCCCAAAGGAGCCGCGGAGCAAAGTGCCGCAGTTTCGTGATTCGGAACGCCGGGACGCTGACGCGGCGACAGGCCTGCGCGCGGAGATTTGCAGGTGGTACGAGGGGCGACGGGCCGCACTCAGCATCCGCTTTGACGACTCGCATCCCACGCATCTTTCGCGGGCGATACCTGTGCTCAGAGAGTACGGCTTCCGGGCGACGTTCATGCTCAACCCGGGCCGGCCGAGCTTCCGGAACCTGCGGGAGGAGTGGGAGGCCTGCGCGAAGCAAGGCGATCAGGAGTTCGGCAACCACACGCTCAACCATCGCGGGGCCGCAACTGCGGAGGAGATCGATCGCGAGTTGGGCGACGTCTCCAAGTACATCTGGCAGCTCTTTCCCCACCGCAGCAAGCTCGTCGCGCTGAACCTCGGCGGCGGCACCAAGTGGACGACGCGTGAGCCGCTTCAGCACTGGCTGGACAAGTATCACCTGGTCCCCATCTTCGGCTCGCTGGGCATGGACGACGTGTACGGGAACCGCATCGCCGCGCTGGAGCGCCACCTTGTCCGCCACATCGAGCGGGGGATCTGGTGCAGGGTGCACTACCACTCCATCGGGGATGGACAGGCGTCGAGCGAGGCCAACTTCCGCGCGGCCATGCAGGTGGTCGCGAAGCACAAGCAGGCGCTTTGGATCACGGGCTTGGCGGACGCGTACAAGTATCAGCAAGAGTTCAGGGCCTCGAAGTTGTCGTTGACCGGCCGCGGCCCGGACGCCATCGAACTCCGCCTCGTCTGCGCGACAGACCCGGCGTTGTACGACCAGCCCCTGACGATTCAGTTGGACCTGCCGCGTGAGTGGCCTGCGCCGGCGGTGCGCGTGGTGCGCAAGGGCGATGGGGCTGCTCTCGCAGTCCGCGACGCGTCGGAGGGCAAGCTGCCCCGCGTTCGCCTTCACGTCCCGCCTGTGAGCAGCAGCTACCTGATCCGCAGAGGCCGCCATGAGTAGCGCGTGGCGGCTCCTCGATACCGGCGTGCGCACGGGCGCGGAGAACATGGCCCTCGACCAGGCGCTGCTCAACGTGCGGGCCCGCGGGCAGAGCCCCAACACGGTGCGATTCCTCCAGTTCTCGCCCCCGGTCGCGCTGGTGGGCGTGTATCAAGACGTGGAGCAGGAGGTGCGGCTGGACTACTGCCGGGCGAGCGGGATCGACGTGAACCGGCGCATCACCGGCGGCGGGAGCATCCTCTTCGACGAGGTGCAGCTCGGCTGGGAGCTGATCGCGGCCGCGGAGGACTTCGACGCGCGGCCCATGTCCCAGGCGTTCCACTGCCGCGTGTGCCAAGCCTGCATCGAAGGCCTGCGCGAGCTGGGCGTCGCGGCCGAGTTCCGGCCGCGCAATGACATCGAGGTCGACGGACGCAAGATCTCCGGCACCGGCGGCATCGAGGAGGGCGATGCGTTCCTCTTCCAGGGCACGCTGCTGCTCGACTTCGACGTCGCGTCCATGATCAAGGCGCTGCGCATCCCCACGGAGAAGCTCAAGCAGTCGTCGCTCGACTCCGCGGCCGACCGCGTGACGTGGCTGGCCAAGGAGCTAGGGAAATTGCCGGCCATGGAAGCGATCCAGTCCGCCATCGCACGCGGCTTCGAGCGCGTCTTCGGCATCGAGTTGGAGGCAGGGGCGATGTTGCCGGAGGAACAGGCGGAGTTTGAGAAGCTCCTGCCGCACATGCAGAGCGACGACTGGATCTACGGGACGCGCCGGCGCGGCTCCAAGATCGCGCTTGTGTCCGGGCTCCACCGCACCGAGTCGGCGACGGTCCGTGCGCACGTCCAGATCGACGACACGCGTCGGGAGTTGCGGTCCGTGATGATCACCGGCGACTTCTTCGTGTCTCCCCACCGGGCGATCTACGACCTGGAGGCGCGGCTCAAGGGCCTGCGCCTGGACATGCACAAGATCGAGGAGGCCGTGCGCGGCTTCTGGGCCGAGGCCAAACTTGAAGCGCCGGGCCTGTCTGCGGATGACGTCTGCCAAGCCTTGGCCGCGGCCGTGCGCCGGCTCGAGTTTCTCGACTTCGGCTTCACCATCGAAGAGGCGGAGAAGCTCCTGCCGGTGAACGCCGCGCCGAGCGAGATCATGGGCAAGAGGATTGACGTGCTGCTGCTGCCGTATTGCGCGAAGCTGCCGGGCTGCGAGTATCGCAAGCGCAACGATTGCTCCCTCTGCGGCGAGTGCACGTTCGGCGACGTGTTCGAGGCCGCGGAGCAGGCCGGGCTCGAGCCGATCACGATCCAAAACTTCGAGCACCTCATGGCGACGCTCGACCGTCTGCGCCGCGAGGGTGCGGAGGGTTACTTGGGGAGTTGCTGCGAGGCGTTCTACAACAAGCACTACGCGGACTTCCACGCGGCCGGAGTGCCGGGCATACTCGTGGACGTGGGCCGCGCAACATGCTACGACTTGGACCAGACGCGCGAGGAGTACCTCGGCGACTTCGAGGGGCAGACGGACATGGATTGCGAGTTGATCGCGAAGCTTGTGTCAGAGGTCAGAAGTCAGAGGTCAGAGGTCAGAGGCGGAAGCTTGCCGCGAGACCGACGGCAACTGGCGCGAGAGTGACCAATGACCAATGACCAATGACCAATGACCAGTGACCAGTGACCAGTGACCAGTGACCAGTGGAGCCGGCCGTGACGAAACAAGACGAAATCCCTAGCAAGATCGAGTACCACACTTCGACCGAATGGACGCACGGCCACCAAGGCCTCGCCCAATCGCCGAACAAGGCGGACGTCGCCGTGGTCTGCCCCCCGCCGTTCTGCCACGAGCGAGACGACATTTGGTCGCCGGAGGAGTTCTTCGTCTCCTCGGTCGAGCAGTGTCTCATGATGACCTTCCTCTACTTCGCCGACCGCGGCGGCCTGCCGTTCGTATCCTACAAGAGCCGCGCGACGGGCACGGTCGAGTTCGTCGACGGCAAGGCCAAGTTCACGCGGATCGACATCTACCCTCGTATCGAGGCCCCCGACGAGCGGACCGCGAAGAAGATCGGCCGCATGCTCAAGGGCGCGAGCAAGGCGTGCCTTGTGTCCAACTCGATCACGGCCGAGGTCGAGCATCATCCTGAGATCGTTATTGCTGAGACGTAGCGTGGGCGCGGCTGCTGGCGGCCCTCTATCCCATGTCGAGCAGATACCCAATCGTCATCATCGGCGGCGGCCCGGCCGGGCTGAGCGCGGCGTTGGCCGCGTGCCGTGCCGGCGCGGAGTCGGTGGTGGTCGTCGAGCGCAAGCGCGAGTGGGGCGTGCCGGTGCAGTGTGCGGGATACGCGCCGCGCCTGCTGGGCCGGTCTGTGCCGTTCGACGGCCGGGCCGTGCGCTGCGGCCTCGATTCGCTGGAGCTGCACCTGGATGGCGAATTGCTCAAGACCGTGCGCGCGCCGGGGTACGTGTTGCGCCGGGACGTGTTCGAACGGCAACTGGCGGACGCGGTGCGGGCGGCCGGCGGCGGGCTTATCCAGCCGGCGCATGCGGTCGAGATCGATGGCAATCGCGTGATGGTCGAGGCCAAGGGCGAGCGGTCGACTATCGAGGCAGGCATCATCATCGCCGCGGACGGGCCGCGGTCGCTCACGCGCCGGGCCCTGGGCCTGCCCGATCCGAAGCTGGCCGTGGGGCTGGAGTGGGAGCTGCCGACCGCCGCGAAGCTGGACGCCGCGGAGATCCACTTCGCGCACGCGTACGGGGCTGGCTATGCCTGGCTCTTCCCCCATGGCGACACGACCGGCGCGGGCCTCGCGATCGACCGCGGCCAGCCGGGAGATCTGAAGGCGATGTTGCGGGAGTTTGTGGGGCAGATGGTCGCCGCGGGCAAGCTGCGGGACGCGGAACCTATCCGAGCGGTCTCGGGCTTCATTCCGGTGAGCGGCCCGGTCGAGACGACCGTCGCAGGGCGCGTGCTCCTGGTCGGCGACGCGGCCGGCCAGACCAACCCGCTCACGGGCGCGGGCCTCATGAGCGCGGTCGCCGCGGGCGAGATGGCCGGCCGCGCCGCGGCCGAGGCGGCAAGGGCGGATGACCTTTCGCGGTTGGACCGGTACGAAGACGAGTGGCGGGATCTGCTAGGCCGCTTCCTCGACCGCGCCCTCGCCGGGCGCGACGCCATGGCTGAGGCCGGGGCGGGCGAATACGGCGAGGCCACGCGCAAGGCATGGGGCATCCGCGAGCGATGTCGACGCTCGTAGCAGGCATGTCATGCCTCCTTCTCCGCGACTGACGCCCATCGCCAATCGAAGATCGGCAAGAGGGCTACCCCTGCGCGTCTTGCAGAATCTTCGGCAGCGGCTTCTCCTCGATGATCAGCCCGCCGTTGTCTTGGATCGTGAGTGTGTAGAGCTTGTTCTTGCGCAGCGTCTTGTACGTGGCCTGGCCAAAGATCGAGCGCACGCCCTGGCTGGCCGCGTACTCCGGATCGGCCATGCACTTTCGGAACCGCTCCCACACCGCGCGTTGCGCCTCGATGGGCACCTCCGCTTTCTCGTAGTTCTTGGGCACGGGGTTCGCCTCGTCCAGGTCGAAGACCTTGGCGCCCATGTCGGGCCGGGTTTTGTCCGTGAACACGCGCCGGAACAGATAGAGGCTCTTGGCTTTGCCCTCCTTGACCGCCTCGGGCGTGAACTGCATGACCAGCGCGTCGAAGTACACCTCGTCGCCGCGCACGGTGAACGTCTTGGCGTCCATGGGCGTGCCGTCGGCCGCGTATTCCATGAACTTGATCTTCGTCCACAGCCGGCCGTCTTTGTCGCGGTCTTGCGCGAGCACGATCACCTCCGCGGCCCGGCGTTCGCCGAGGAGGTTGGTGAGGTACTTCTCGTATTCGGTCTTCATCTTGGCCATCTTGGCCTTCGTCTTGGTGAGCTGCTGCTCCGCTGCCTGCCGCGCCTCGCGCTCCTTCTGCATGAGCGCTCGCGCGGACTGGCCCTGCATGATGACGGCCACGCTGGCGATGCCGATGCCGCCGAAGATGGCGAGCAGCACAAGCGACGGCATGAATCCCAGGCCGAAGCCTCTGCGGCTGGGGGGAGCGTCGGGGCTCATGGTGCATTCCCTTCAGATCGGGCCAGAATGTGAGATCCTTGTCACCAGACAGACACGCTCTGCGTCCCTGCGCAGACTTGCGCAATGTTGGACTTCGTGGCAACCGTCCCTTCGTGGCTTGGTCGTCAGAGACCACGAAGAGGAACGCGATGCCGCCCCACAGGAAGTGGCGAAGACGCGAATGAGACGGCTGCTATTGTAGCGCATGCCCGCCCGCAAGCGAAGCGGTCGCGGCATCGAATGGCCGCGAGCCACGGCCCTGCGCCGCGAATGGTCCTTGCAACGCAACCTGCTCTGTGGTACAAGCGCGTCGTATTGTCGTCGCTGCGGACTCATTCTCATCGGAAGCCGAGCCATGAGAGCCTACATATTGGCGTCGATTGCATGCCTGGCCGTGGGCTGTGCGGGCCGGTATGCGTACACGAACCAACCCCTCCAAGGCGAGCGTGATGCGGATGATCCGCCCGTTCGGGCGTCGCTCAACATCAAGGACCAGCGGGGCAACGAGCGCGTCCTGTTCATACTCGCCATCAGCGGCGGCGGGAGCCGGGCCGCGTACTTCGGGGGGGCCTGTATGCTCCAACTCGAGGAAGTCTTCAAGGACATCAATCTGCTGCACGAGGTAGACGCGATCTCGGCCGTGTCGGGCGGCGGCTTGCCGGCCGCGTACTACTGCATCTCGCAGGACGCCACGGCCCAGGAGGCTCGTCCGTTCATCGAAGTGGCCGCGGATCTGTCCAAGAAGCTGCTGCTGCTCAAGCAAGCGGCGAAGGAGGGCAAGGCGCCAGCCGGCCCCCCAAAGACCCCGCGGGAGATGTCTGCGGCCAAGCAAACCCCGGCGCCTTCGGGCCACATCTGGAACAAAGAGACGGTCAAGGCCAACATGCAGCGCAATTTCATTGGCCCATGGGGGCGCAAGATGTTCTGGCCGCGCGCCTGGTGGCTCTTCCTCTTCACCGCCTACGACCGCTCGGACATGATGGCCGAGGTCTTCTCGGACGCCCTCTTCGACTTCGGCATGGCGCGGCTGGGCCAGGACCTCGAGTTCAAGCACCTCAACCCTTCCCGGCCGTACCTCATCCTGAACGCGACCAACGC
Organism: Planctomycetota bacterium; assembly: GCA_024278415.1. The sequence continues at coordinate 6,486 of JAJRTI010000230.1, forward strand.
TACGGCGAACACGCCGGACGAGGAGACCTTTGGGAGCATCTTCACCTTCACCGACGAAGACTTCAAGCGCTACCTCAAGTCTGACATCCAGCAGTACGAAGTCGGCCGCGCGGTCATGGGATCGTCCACGTTCCCCGGCGTGTTCAACTACATGACTTTGCGCGACTTCCGCGGCGACGAGTCGGCTTACATGAACGTGTTCGACGGCGGATGCAGCGACAACCTGGGCCTGGATTCGGCCAAGCGAATCATCCTCAGCCAGCATGAACGCTACCGCAACATCATCGTGATCTCGATCGACGCCCACACCGAGCCGGGGGGCGTGCCGCGGGACGTGTACGACACCCGACGCTTCATCGACTACGCCGTCGATTCGAATTTCATGGATACGTACAACACGTTGTTGGAGACTGGGCGGGAACGAGTGCTGGCCGAGTTCCGCAACCGCGTCTTCAACGCACCCCAACGGCCCCAAGCGCTGGACCTGTCGAACAAGATGATCTTCTTCCATGCGAGCTTCGACAAGGTGACAGACCCCAAACTCAGGGCCAAACTCAACGAGATCCCAACGACTTTCAAGATCCGCAAAGAAGACGCGGACCTCATCGACCAAGCCGTTCCCGAGATCATCCAACCCGACGAGCCGCTGCTCGGCGTGATCAAGTGGCTGGTCACGCACGACGCGGAGCAATCGCCGCCCTTGGCCAAATACCGTGACGGCGCGTCCGCCCCCTGAGCCTCCCGCCGGCGCGGCGCGGGGCCGCAACCGATCGTGGCCGCAGCCGTCCGGCGTATGGCGAGACTGCGGGGCACCCCCAAGAAAACTCCCAATCCAATCGCTCCCGCATGCTGGCGCATGCGGCGACCGCGCTTTTGCCATGACCAGCATTGGCACACGTTTTTCGATCTGGGTGGCCGGGTTCGCTGTGGTGTTCTCTGCCCTCATCGTGCATCGCGCCTGGCAGACCACGCGCGAGCACGTGGAACAGGTGGCCTCGCTTCAGGCCCGGCTGGCGCTCGAATTCGACCTCGCCATCCGCGATTACGTGGCGGAGCACATCCGCCCCGCCATGGCCAAGCGCATCGGCAAGGACGAATTCGTCGTCGAAGCCATGTCCACGTCCTACATCGTGCGCCGCGTCTTCGCAAAGGTCGAACGCCAGTTCCCCAACTACGTGATCAAGTTCTCCTCCGACAACCCGCGCAACCCCATCAACCAGGCCGGCGCCGAGGAGTCCAAGAAGCTCCAGTATTTCCGGGACCGCCCCGAGGCCAAGCAATGGGTGGGCAAACTCAAGATGGAGGGGCAGACCTACATCGTGCACCTGAGCCCTATGCGCATCCGGGCCGGCTGCCTCCGGTGCCACGGCTCGCCGGAGGACGCCCCCCAGTCGCTCATCGACCGCTACGGATCCAAGCGCGGTTTCGGATACAAGATCGGCGACGTGGCCGGCATGGACACGATCGCCATCCCGCTGGACGAGGCCCAAACCGCGCTCATGGAGGACGTGGTCGCCAACGTCGCCACCACGGGCGTGTGGCTGCTCGTGCTTTTCGGCGGGATCCTCTTCACCTTCAGGCGCATCGTGAGCCGCCGGCTCGTGGCGATTTCCAAGCACTTCCAACACGCCGCGATCAACGGCCACGATTCGCCCGTCGCGCCCGTGCCAGTTGTGGGCAACGACGAGATCAGCACGCTCGCCGAGAGCTTCAATGCACTCGTCGCGCGCCTCAGGTCGCTGCACGAGTCGCTCGAAGAGCGCGTGCAAGATCGGAGCGAGCAGTTGCGCCGGGCGCAGCTCGAACTGCTGAACCAAGAGCGCCTCGTCGCACTGGGCCGCGTGGCCGCGACCGTGAGCCACGAACTCCGCAACCCTCTCCAGACCATCCGCGGATCCTTCTATCTCGTCGAGAAGGAACTCGCCAACCGCAATCACGCACTGGCGCCCGCCCTCGATCGCATCGAGCGCAACATCGAGCGGTGCGACCGCATCATCGAGGAGCTAGCCGACTTCACGCGGGAGCATCACCTCCAATGCGAGGCCACCAACATCGACGAGTGGCTGGCGGAAGTGCTCGACGAGCAAACGCTGCCCGAAGGCATCGAGCTTGTGCGCGAGCTATCGGCAAACGCACAACTCAACGTCGACCGCGACCGCATGCGCCGATGCGTGGTCAACGTCTTCGCCAACGCGTGCCACGCACTGGAGGAACGGCAAGCCAGCGGGAATGCACCGGAGGGCTGGGCTCCCCGCATCACGGTCACGACGCGCGTAGCCGGCGACCGCCTGGAGATTCGAATCGCCGACAATGGGCCTGGCATCCCGGAGGATCACATGGCGCTGCTCTTCGAGCCATTCTTCAGCACCAAAGGCTTCGGCGTGGGGCTCGGGCTGTCGATCGTGAGGCAACTCATGCAGTTGCACGATGGCGACGCTGAGGCTGAGAGCGAGGTGGGCGTGGGCGCGACGATCACGCTGTGGCTGCCCATGGCCAGCAGAGATAGCGGCCAGTAACCCAAGCCGCGATTGCCTCAAACCAATCCGTGCCGCCCCGTAGCAAGGATCAAGCTGGCGGGGACGAGGCGTCGGATCGGAGCCGCGCCAGACGTTCTCCGCTTCGCGCCGCTTGACTTCCTTCCGCTTTCGCTAGTCGTATGACACACTAGCCAACAGTCCAATCGGCAACTCGACACGCAAGCTGGGTGTGGTAAGATTCCGCGCCCGATGGGGCCATGATCCACAGCGGGCAGATGTGTGAGTGTGACAAAGCCATCTGAGACAGTAACCAGGAGAGCGAGATGGCAGGGAAGACGCGATACGCGCAACTGACCTACGAGTTCAAGCAAGACGGCGACCAGTGGCTGGCTCGGTGCATCGAGTTGGGAACGTCTGTGTTTGCAGATACGCTGGATGAGGCGCAGGAAGCTATCAGGGAGATGGCGGGCCTGAACCTCCAGACACTTGCGGAGGTTGGGGAGCTGGATGCGTTCGCCAAGAAGCGCGGGCTTCGCCTGTTGACTCACAGCCCAGGGGGCAAACCCCGCCAGGTTCAAGTCAAGCCCGACAGGTTTGTGAGTTGCGCTACAGAGCCAGTGGCAGCCCTGATGTAGCTTGGGGGACACTATGAGCGCGAAGCTGCCGGCCATCACGGGCAAACAGCTCATCAAGCTGCTTGGGAAGGATGGCCGGGTCGAACACAGGCATGGCAATCATGGGATCGTGATGACGAAGCGCTTCCCCTCCGGCACGCGCGTGACAATTATGCAGCACACCACGAAGTCGCTCCCAATCGGCACGCTCCAGGACATACTATCGGTGAGGCAGACAGGGCTTGGGAAGGCCGGCCTCCGGCGGTTAGTCTCCAAGTATGGCCTGAAGTAAACGCGGCTTTGCGGTTCATCTCCTTCGCCTCGTGGTGTTGAGCCACTTCCGACCGCGTCACCACTCCGCTACCGCAGCCAGGGCGAGCCAAACGGCAAAAGGGATGTAGGCGAACGTGCCGCGGCATAGGTGTCAAAGCCAAGACTTGCGTGCCTGTATCAAGGGACATCGTGGTTGTGAGCACGCAATCCCACGACGTGCTGTTCAAGGGCTCGGCGTGCGCGGCGCGCGCCACCGGCGAGACGTTTACCGAGGCGAGTAGGAGGAAGTGGCGTGGCAGGCGTGGCAAGCAAGCCCCAGCCGAACGGCAAGTACCGCGGCCGGTTCACGGACGCGACCAGGGAGCAGCGGTTCTTCGTGGGCACGACGCCAAGCTTGACGGCATCCCGGGGCAGCTCCTGCTCGTTGTCCCGACGCAGCCCGGACGGGAGATGAAGACGGACTTGGAGGCGGCAGGCATCCCGCAACGAAAGCCAGGGGAGGGCGAGGAGGTGCAATCGGCCCCAAATCATGCCGCATTCATGCACAAGCTTTTGCGGCGGGTGCGGAAGGGCTGGCCGCTAACGGAGAAGGCCCCGCGGCTTACGCCGAAGGGCCTTCGGTGGAGACGGCGGGACTCGAACCCGCGACCTGGTCATTGCGAACGACCCGCTCTCCCAACTGAGCTACGTCCCCAAATCGTGCTGGCGCATCCCTGCGTCAGCGAAGACAGATTATACCGCGTCGGCGCGAGATTGCAAGCATCCAATTGCGGGCGGTGTGGGAGCCGCATGCCCCCGGGTGACGACTGGGGGGGCATGCCGCCTGTCAACTGGACACACGTCAGGAGTTTCCCCACGAGATTTGCCGATCCGAGCGGCAGACGCCGCTGGCTTGTAGTAGGGCCATTTATAGCCCGTCAGTAACGCTGAAAAACGGGCGATGATTCGCCCTGCTACAAACGACCCGCGTGTCCCATATGGCCTCGTGTACATAACAATCGTTGCAAGAGACCGGTGGTGCCAGGCTTGCGGTAGGACGGGTGGAATTCTGGGGAAACTCGTGGACACACGTCACACCGTGGGAGTCCGTCCGGATAACCGCGGCAGCGTTGTGGAAGAATGGAATCCCACGGATGTCACCAGAGACCACGGATGAAGAGAAGGATTGGCAAACAAACCGGGAGTGTAACATTTCAGCCGAGTGCAAAGAGTGGTCTCACCTCGCTGGCCCCCACCGACCCTGCGTCGGTGGGGGCAGGCTTTTGCACTACTGTGCGGCGTTGATAGCCCCGGCCTCCTGGCCCGCCTTTGGCCCGCTTCTTGCGATTCTTGGTCCATCATCAGATGATCGGGACAGTGCGATCGCGCAAGAATCGGGCCAGGAGGCGCATCCAGGAGAGTCGCTGTTAGGCGCTTAGCGATTTTCGAACGACAACATGTTGTCGATGCGCTCCGTTGTGGAGTGCGCCGGCTCGACGGCGCTTGGGCTGGCAGCGCGTAGCGCTGCTTTGCAGCCGCACACGCGTGATCCGTTCGCCAGCGACAGGCGAAAACCTAAAGCGGCGTTCCCGCACATGCGGGACCGCACTCCACATGGGCTGCGGCCAACGG
>JAJRTI010000231.1 GCA_024278415.1 Planctomycetota bacterium
CGATGCGCAGCTTGTCTTGGGCCGACCAACGACGTCGCTTCTGAGACATGGCTTCTTCTCCTTTCTGGAGCCATTGTAACATCCTCCAGAGGAGATCCCTGACTAACTTCCCGTTTGTGCCACTTGCGCTGAAACACTACACCCCAAAGTTCTAGTGTCACGAAACAGGGCGTGCTGCACCATATTGCGCCAAAAGATCGGACCCACACACGGATGGTCCATATAACCCATCTTTCACTCGTCAGTACCAAGGGAAGGAGATGTGTCTGAAACGCCCAAGCCGCCTGCGGCGAGCCGAACGGAGCCCACCGTTGGCCCGTCATTCTGGGCCGCGTCGCAGGCAGTAGCTGGGACGAATGGTATGACATCTCTCATCGACTGCCTCAAGGCAGGAGCACCGCGGTGCACATGCAGGACGCCCAAGGGTTCCAATACGAGAAGGGCAAGACGATGGTAGGCCGGTCTCCGGTCATGCAAGCCGTGTTCGAGTTGATCCATTTGTATGCGCCCTCCCCAGCGCACGTGCTCATAACGGGCGAAAGCGGTACGGGCAAAGAACTGGCCGCTCGGGCGCTGCACTATCATTCTGGCCGATCGGGGCGTTTCGTGGCGTTCAACTGCAGTGCGGTCAGCAGCGACCTCTTCGAGAGCCGCCTTTTCGGCCATCGCAGGGGCGCGTTCACGGGCGCGGTCGCGGACTGCCCAGGGTTGTTCGAGCTGGCCGACGGGGGAACGCTCCTCCTTGACGAGGTGGGAGAAATGCCCCTCGATCAGCAGGCCAAGTTCCTTCGGGCCCTCGAGAGGGGAGAAATCGACCCGCTGGGAAGCAAGGAGCCGGTGCGGGTGTCGGTGCGCATCCTGGCGGCCACGAACAAGAACCTGGCCGAGGCAGTCCAGAAAGGGACGTTTCGGAGGGACTTGTACGACCGACTCAACGTGTTGCCTCTGTTCCTGCCGCCTCTGCGGGAGCGTCCCGAGGATCTGGCACCATTGGTGGCCTATCTGGTCGATCTGGTGAACGAAGAGAGCGGCACACAGGTGTCGCCGCCCTCCGCTGGGGACCTCGCCGCGATAGAGGCCGAACTGCTGTCTGGGAATGTACGCGAACTCAAGAGTCTCATCACGCGGGCGGCGATTATGGAGAACCGCGGCGTACTCAACTCAAAGACCCTATCGAGGGCCAGAGGGCTCGGGCAGACGACGCGCTCGCAGGCCTGCCGTGTAGAGGTGGAATCGGAGGACGACCACGCGATCCGCCTCCGTTTGGTCATTGATAGGGGCACACCATACAACGAGATTGAGACGAGTGTGGGCCGTGCCGTGGCACATGAGTATCTGAAGAAGCACGGCGGCCAGGCGAGCGCCGCCATGGACGAGCTTGGGGTGGGCAAGAGCCGGTGGACTCGTCTGATCAACGGGCAGCGGGACGGCCGAGGCAAACGGGGGTAGCCGGGAGTCGGGGATCGACAGGATCCGGATCGGGCCGTCAACTGAACGCAAAACTGACACGATGAAATGCGATGTCGCGTCGCTCTTCGGCTTGCCACGTCGTGTTTGCCACGATGAGCAGGATGTACCCCGGCGAACCCTCAAGCGAGGCCAGGTCGAGAACCTGCGTCTGCCCGAAGGCGCGCTCCCAGGGCACCAAGACGATGGTTGGTTGGCTGCCGCAGGCGACTCCGTATTCCCCCTCCTTCGGCTTACGGACGAGATGGACGACCCCCTTGCCAGGAGGGTCAGCCGCGAGGAGACCGCTTCTGGTCGGCCCCGACACGATCTCCAGTTGGAGGAGGCATGTCTTGACGCCTTCTGGGACCTCGATGAGGTGGTAGTGAGCCGCGAGCGGGCCAATGGGCACACGGATCTCGAACTCGCCCTCGCGGTTGGAGCCACAGCGGACGGGACCGGCCCACGCGTGCTGGAACAGCCGGCGCAGCAGGTCGCCGTTCGCGTACCTGCTGGGTGTGCCGTCCAGAAAGAAGTTCCAAGCCAGGAACTCATTGGCGAAAAGGTCGGCCGCGTCGGCCGACGCGAAGGGCGTCCGCTCCCCGCGTCCGTCTGTGAGCCAGTCATGAAGGGCCTCGAAGGGGGTGTCGAACCGGCCGGCCCGAGACCACACCTCGCGGAGCACGTCCGTGCCGGCAAAGCGATCCCGCAGGTACTGACAGAAGAGCAAGCCGCCGTACTTGTGCCATCCGTCCGGCCCAGCGTCGAGGGGGCGTCCCGGCCTGTCGAACCATTCATAGAGATAGCGCAGGTACTGCTGGTTGCCAGGGAAGATCTCACTCTCCATAAAGGCGGCCGTGGCCTCGCCAAACCATGCCCAGGGATCTTCCTCGTCGAGCGATGTCGGTCTGAGCCCAAGTTGGATGGCATGGAAGATCTCGTGTGCGACCGCGAACTCCATTCGGGCGCGGTTGGTCGGCCCCCCGGCATCCTCGTGTCGGGGAGCGACCCAGATCTCGATGGGCCTGCCGGGGATGCCATAGTACAGCGTAAGGGCTTCCGCGGAAGGCGATTGGCGCAGATACACGTCAACATGCTCCGCCTGCAGTCTCCACCCGGCTTGCTGGTAGGCCTCCAGCGCGGCATGAAACAGATCCACGGTCGTCTTGAGATGGCCGACGTCGTGAACGCCGTGTAGCCGCATTGGCTCCGTTTGGGCCGCGTAGGCCGAGCGCATTCGGTAGTGGAATCGGAACGGTTTGGAGTCTAGCGCCTGGTAGTCGGGCACAGTCTTGCACTCCTTCATACCGTCTGTGACTGCCGGAAAGGCGGTGCGGCTGCGAGCGCGGCGCAGGCCGCCGCGCCCCCTCGCATGAGATGGCTTTGCCGCGACACGCGGAAGCACCTGACGAGGCCGTACATCACGTGTGCGGCACGGCCTGCTCACGGCCGTCTGCCTTTACGAACTCAACGTAACGTTCGATCTCCTTTCGGCGTTCCTCGGAGAATCGCTTGGCATACCGTGTGATCTCCTTCAGCAGCGTGTTGGCGTCGATGGTGCCACAGGCGTGGTGCCACGGCCCGCTCGGCGCCGCTGCCGGCGGCGAGCCCTCTTCCGCGCGTTCGGCTCCATCGCGGCCAAACAGGGCCTCGGCCCGCACGAGCAGGCGATGCTCCCACCACTCCACCATTCTCTTGCCGAGCGCATCCAGTCCCTCTGACGGATCTTTGGCCACGATGACGTCGTAGCCGATGGATCGCATCCTCGGGCTCTCCCTGACTGCCTCGTCCTCGAAGTATTGGGTATACCGCAGCACCAGGCAAGCCGGGAAGGCGTGCATCACGTCTTCGGCCAGGCGGAGCCCCACTTGGATGGCCGCCTTCCCGGTGCCCAAGCCCATGTCCACAACCGCGATATCTATCGCCGCGTTGTCCCGTTGTGCGACCCGCAGGTGATTTCGCGCTTCCTCCACGTTTTCGGCCGTCAGGGTCTTCACGTCCGGGAACAGCATCTTCACACGGGCGACGATGTTCTCGGTCTGCTCGGGTTCGTCGTCGACGATGAATACTCTCATGTGTCGTTCTCCTCCAGGCCCTTGGGCAGACGGATTTCGAACACCGCGCCTCGGCCCTTGATCTGTCTGAGCTGGATGCTGCCGCCGTGTGCTCGGATAATCCGTCTAACTCCGAACAGGCCGAAGCCGTGACTGCAGGCATTGCCCTTGGTGGTGACGGTGGCGCTGAACGCGGATTCAGGGTCGTCCAGCTCTATGCCGGGCCCGTTGTCCGACACCGTGATCTGCAGCCCCCGTTCCTCGCCGTCCTCGGACCACGGCTCCATATGGACCTGAAACTCCAGTTCTCGGCCCGTTGCTGCAACGGCCTGACGGGCATTGTTCACGAGTTCGTGGATGGCCAAGGCGAACAGGATGGGATCCACGCACATGCGCCAGCGCTGGTCCTGTGGAGCCACGAACGGGACATGCACTTCACGCAGGATGTTTTCGATCAGCTGGCCCATGTCGTGAGGGCTACGCTCGGGCCGAAGCGTCTTGCGGGACGCAAACAGCCGCCTTGCGAAGGTCTGAGCGTTTGCGACGAGACCATACTGCCGCTCGATGAGCGCCCGAAGTGACGCATCGCACTGCTCGTAGCCCTGACGCACGGCGAACAGGATGTTGGACAGGGCGTCACGGATGACGTTCAGCTTGTTGCAGACGTCGTGCGCGGCGACCTCGATGGGCTCGTTGATCTCTCTCTCGCGAGCAGTCAGGTCATGCACCACCTCCACCGCGCCCAGGACAGCTTTGGTATCGGGATCGACGATCGCGTTGGCCACCACCAGGGCGTTGTACTCCTCGCCGTCCTTGGGCTTGCCAATGTGGCCATCGTCAATCACAGGTTTGGGACGGCCGCATTCTCGTGCCTGCTGCATGGCCCGCTCCGTGGGGCAGTTTGGGCATAGGCGTTCGCTCTTCTCATAGACATGGTAGCATTTCCGGCCCACCAGATCGCCATCGTGCTTGAAGCGCTCCCGCTTCACCTTGTTGACGAGGATGATGTTGAAGTCCCTGTCGACCACACAGATCTCTTCCGCCACCGCGTCGAGCATGCTTTCCAACTGAAGCTGACGCCGCTCGGCCTGCCGCCTGGCATGGGTCATCTCCATCACGACCCCCAGTGCCATGGCCATGGCGGCCATGAGGTCCACCTCCTCTGTGCTGAACGCAAGGCCATCGTGTTCGGAGACGCGACGCCTCGTCAGGGTGATGGCGCCCATAACGTTGCCGGACGAGTCCCACAAGGGCACCCCCATGAAGGCGCGCACCTTGAGCCCCAGCTCCCGGTCGATGACTTCCCTGTGGCGCATCGACCACCGAGCGCCGGCGCCCTCGACGCTTGGTTCGTTCACCACGGTGCCTCGCAGGACCTCGTTCGTCAAGCCCGTGTTCGACGGCCGGCGCCGATCATCCCGAATCTCCAGCGGGTAGCCGTAGGCGCCGACCCGGCGAAACTCCTGAGGCTGTGCGCCCGTGCCAAACGCGCTCGTATCCACGGGACAGTACACCGCGCATAGGTGGGCCTTGAAGATACTGGCAATGTTCCCCGCGATGTCGTTCAGGAACTCCTCCTCGTCCACGCCAACTCGGCTGGGAGGCTTGGCCGTCACCAGATCCGCGAGCAACGTGTCCTCGGAGAGTCTGAACCTGCCCAACAGCGACTGGACGAGCGCCATAAGCTCGATCACACGCTGACGCGCGTTCGCGCGTTCGGTCTGGTGGGTCAGGGCCAAGGCCAGGGCCAAGTCGCCCGTCATCTCATCGAGCGGAGCCCTGTGGTCGCGTCGGACCTTCTCGTCGTTGATTACGAGAGCCCCGTACACCACGTTGCCGACCGTCAACGGCATGGCCAAAAACGGCCCCCTGAACCCCAGCTTGTCCTGCCAGTGTGCGTCGATCTCCTCGGAGTCCTCCGCCCGCTCAATGAAGGTGCACTCCCCCTGTGCGATGACCTTTGGCGTGACCGCGTGTGCGTCCTCGCGCGCGGCGAACGTGATGCGCTCAACGGCCTCGCGGTCGAAGCCCACGGAGCCCTTTGCGGAGATGAGCCCTGTGTCCCTGTCATGGAAGAAAAGCAGGCAGCGCTTGAAGCCGAACGTCTCACAGATGGGTTCAAGCATGTGGTCCAGGGCTTCCTGCGGTCGAGCGCTCCGATCCAGCAGCATGGCATGCAGACGCTTGCGCTGGCGTTCTCTCTCTTCCACCTGAAGCCGGTACACCGCGAGCCCCACCTGTCTGGTCATCGACTCTAGGAACTCCCTGTCCTCGTCCGGCAACGGGCGCTCGGAAAACGCGTTGTCAACATAGATCACCCCGATGGGCATGTCCTCGCTCCTCAACGCCACTGTCGCATACGCGTGCGGGCCAAAGGCCGATCGCAGTTCGTCGCTGCACTCGGCGTCACTCCAGTCACCGACTAGGCTGGCCGGGCTCCCCCCGTCGCCAGGCAGCGGACCGAGGATTGGCTTCATTGCCTTCGTGAACGGCAGGCGCGCTCGGCCGGCCCGTTCCAACAGAGATTGGTCGCACCGAGTCCCGTGGCGATCCAATTCCGCCATCAGCTCGTCGACCGTCAGCGGCTCGCGCTGCTGCCACACGAATCGGCCGTCGTCATCGTCCAACCCGCCCATAGCCGCTCTCGGCTCCAGGTTCTCCCCCGGTACGTCGAACAGCCAGGCCACAGCCCTGTCGAACCCCCTGGCTCGGACGCACGTGAGCCCGGAGAGGGCCAGCCCCAGCACGCGGTCCACGTTGCCTTCCCGGTGGATGGCGTCGCCGATCTCGCTGAGGACCGCCAGCCGCGCGTGCTGCTGTTCAATGGTGCGCAAGTTCGCAATCGTGTTGGCCATGCTCTGGGCCACCATCCTTGCCACCTCTTCGTCCCATCGGTTGAGGCGCCATGGCTCCGATCGGCCACACACGCGCATCACACCAAGGGTACTTCCTCGGGAGACCAACGGCGTGGCCAGCAATTGCCGGCGAACGCCGTGTGGCAGCGGCTCTTGGTACACGCCGACAGGTATCGGCTCCGGTTCGTAGGTCTTGAGAGGAGCCCTGTTGTGGCGCACGTCGTCCGGTATGCGCAGCGTCTGATTGTTCCGCCACACCCACCCCGTCAGTCCCTCGCCTCGTTCGTAGGACTTGTCCCGATACTCCGCCTTCGAGAGCCCGCTGCTCGTGGCAGCCAGGCGTAGCCGACGATTGGTGTGGTCAATCAGGAACAGCGACGCCGCCTTGCAGTCAAACACGTTCGGCAAGACCCGGCGCACCATTTCGTCCAGGAACGCGTCCAGACTGGTGACGCGCGAGTGCACGTCGGCCATCTCCTTCTCCACCATGAGGATCCGTTCGTGATGGCTTCGTCGGATGGCCTCCATGATACGCTCGGCCGCGCGGCACAAGAACGCCTCTTCGTCGACGTAGAAGAAGTGAGGGGTGCGTGTGGTCAGATTGATGAAGCCGGCCACTCCCCGGTCCGTCATGAGCGGCACGCTGATCAGCGACTGGGCTCCCTCGGCAACGGCCGCGTCGTCCTCAGAGACTTCTGGCGCTTCCGGCAGATGCGAGCGAGTCAAGGGACGGCACCGGTTGTAAACGTGCACCATGAAGCTTTCGTCCAACGCCACTTCGGAGCCCACTGCCGGGCCGCCGGGGAAGGAGGGTGTCGTCGCCATCAGCTCCGCGACGCGGAAGCGGTCATCGAGCAGCCAGATCTGGCAGAAGGAGTCGTTCGCGATCCGACACGTGTGCTCGGCGATCTGGCGCAGCGTCTCGCCGATGGGTTGGTGCCTTGCCAGCGCGACGTCGATGTTGTGGAGCACGTCCAACTGCAGGTTCCGTGTGCCCCGAAGCTCCATCCCCACAAAGCGCGAGACCATGCACCCCGTGACTCTAGCCGCGAGTTCAGCACGGCGCTGGGTCGCGTCGGAAAACTCGCGTCGCGCGGAAAGGAAGTCCAGGACGATCAAGCCGCGGGTCTGTCCGGCGGCGTCTGTAAACGGAAGAGCGACCTGCCCCCCGACCCCAGGGCCGCCGTGGCGTGGCTCCGCGGCGGCCGACTGGCTTACGTCCGGGGTATACGTCGGAGTGCACGATGCCAGGACCGAGTCGAACGCCGCGGACTGCACGGCCTTGTGGCGGCAGGCGGCGCCAGCAGCGGCCATGGAGGGAGCCGTATCCCTCAGTTCGCCGGTCTCGCGGTCGACTTGGAGGACGCGTGCCGCGTCTGCACCGGTCACCTCCTGAGCCACGATCCCCATCAACCCCAGCAAGCGCTTCGGGTCGAACACCAGGCGTTCGCGCCGGCCCATTTCCACCGCCCTATGGAACAGGACAGAGAGCAATTCCCCGACGGCCTCGAAGTCCTCTGGCGGCACGTAGCGCAGGTGCTCCACGTGTCTAGACCAGTAGGACATGTCCACGCCCAGGGCTTCGGCATGGGCCTTCACCGTCTCCTTCTGGGCAAGATCCGTGATGACCTGTCCAGCGCAGCAGACCGCGATCGGCTCCTCGTCCAGCAAGATGGGCACTGCGCACTCGCTCAGCCCGCCGCACAGGCAGGCATAGATTACCGGCTTGCCGGCCTTGAGCGCTGCTCTACATCCCTCCCGGTCGCTGCGATGACACCTGCGAGTTCCCTGGTTGAGCTTGAACGCGGTCGTGCAGATCGCGGCGTTGTTCATGGGCCGCGTCAGGAAGCCGCACGATACATCCATGAGGACGCACGCCATGTCCACGGCCTCAGCAGCCGCGCGCTGCAGGAGTTCCAGCACGTTCAAATCCACACACTTGAGGATCAGGTGCCGCGGCGCAGCTCCGTTCTGAGGCATCAGCGGTTCTCCAAGGGCTCTTAGGCCCCCGCACGTGATGGGCAGCGGTCGTTGTGTCAACAAGTCGGACGCCGACTTGGCCGCGCCGGCGGAGGCGGCGTCATGTGTACGTTTGCCAAGGCGTAGCCGCGTTCACATGTGCCGGTGCTGAGCATACGCGTACAGGCCGCCCCGATCAAGGCGCAGAGGCTCGACGTCCGGCAAGGCAGCATCGACTGTCAGCCCAGCGCGGCCACCTGGTGCATCGCACCGGTGCGCGTGGCATGAGACCCGATGCGCACGGGAGCCGCGCCCGACCATCCACACGGTGAAGTCCTGGTCGAACGGCACTGCCGTCCGCGGCCGTGACTCTCCGAAGTGAGGCCATATGCTCGATGCCGCGGTCCTCCGCTCCCAGTACCCAGCCGCGGACAGATGGATGACTGAACCCGTGGAATGGCACCGAGGAGTTCTGTTCATAAGCAGTGTCCCGCCTCGGTGCAGTTCAGGCCCCGTTGGGGCCCGGCTGCCAACGTTGATTGTGTGGGGCGATCTGCCATTTTTTGTGACATGACCGAGTGTGCACGCGATGACCAGCCTCGCCGCATGCGGCCGAGGGAGCCGTTCATAGAAGCAGCGTATGCAAGTCTCGTTCGTTACTGGTGAGGATGGAGTTCCCATTGTGTTGACAACTCAAGGCTGGTGGCTACAATTGCCGGATGTAGCCTCTTGTTGACGTGCTTCGCAGGTGGAACAGCAGTGGTCGCCATGTTCTGGCCCCCGTGAAGGGATGCACAGACGCAGGTGTCACACTCTGGTCCTGATCTCCCCATCAGGTCCAACATACGGCTGCTGTTGGCTGCGACATCGGCGGTTGAGAGCCCACCAGCGCTGCGGCTCGGCCGTCGCTCACAGGCCGCTCGTCCCTGTCGCGGCCTGTGAAGGGCTCTCCCACGACCAGATCAGCAGAAGGGACAGCGGCGACCTCATGGCGGAACCCCGGGATGACAATGTCGGCCCATCGGGCATCAACGATGAAGACCAGGCGCTCTGCTCAGACATGCTCAGGAGGAAGCCGGACGCGATCGAGATCCTCCGGCGATGGGCGCGCGCGGACCTGGAGTCCGTGATCGCATGGCTTCGATCGCGACGTATCCATGTGTCGTTGGCGGCCCGCCCCAAACCTGACGGGCCAGATAAGGAAGAGAAGGCCGAAGATCCCCTGGAGGCATGTGTGACCCTATTGGTCTCCTACTTGCTCGGCGACGCGGATTGCGCCTGCGACCTGCCCAAGTGCCGCGAGCAGCATCGTATGGCCTCGTTCGGCCGCGAACCCGGCCAGTCCCTGCGCAGCGCGGTGAGCCGGGCGCTGTTGGGCGGCAATGCCTTCCGTCCGCGGGGGCAACCCCTTCTGCAGTCCAAACTCCTGGCCAGCGGCATCATCTACTGGAACCTGCTGCGGCCTGAGGGCCTGCGGCATGGCGACGTGCTCAAATGCGAATGTGCGGAATGGAACAGCGAGTGCCCACTCCTCATCCGGGTGCCCTCGGGGGAGTTGACCATCGACTGCCCCCAGCGCCGGTGTCCGTCCTGCTACAGGGTGCACCTGAGCGAGAAGTTCCATATCGTGCAAGAGAACGGATATGAGGACGTGTCGGCCCAAGTGAAGCGCTGTTCCGCGACGCAGGTGGTGCTCAGCCAACAAGCCCAATGTCCCGTCCCGGGCTGCCGGCGGAGCCTTCGCGCGGTTCGTAGCGACCGGCAGCGCCCTCTTTTCGCCAAACGCAGGCGGCAGCGCGCCCCCCGTTCGGCCCCGGTGCGAGACGAAGAAGAGGAACGGGCACGCGCATCTCTCCAGGGCGCGATGAGTGAGAGTCTTCCCAGCCGGGCCGTTGAAGCTCGCGCTGAGGAGGAGGATGTGCACGCGGGCGCCGTGTCTGCAGGCTCGACCGGACCGCCGCCCGGCCAGGCGGAGCCGGCCGACACCATCGAGCACGAGCGGGCGGCCGCGGTGGAAGACGCGTGGCGAGCGTTCGTGTCGGAACGTCACGACGGATTCGGCTTCAAGGAGGAGAGGGTCATTGCCGCGCTGGTCATCGCCCAGTGGGCGATCGAGCACTGGGATACCGGCCAGAAAGCCGTGCCCAAGCGCAAGCGCGGCAGATGGCTCGAGTCCTTCATGGTCCAGGCCGTCGGAGAGCACGATGCTCCGCGGTGGAGCGACATGACGTGTCAGCAGATCATGTTCCTCGTCGAGGCGCTCTGCGGCGGGAACGCTTGCCCGCGGGGCCCAACGCGGAAGCAGGTTGCGGGAGCCATGAAGCGACATTGGGACGCGATCGCCGCGGCATACCCGGACCATGGCGCGCCGCCCACGCACAGCGCACTTCGGCAGTTCTACTCTCGGCTGAGAGCGCTGATGGTCGAGTTCGTGGACAAGCTGCGCGACACTACGCTCGGCATCACGAACTCGGACGTCATGCGCAACCCTGGTGTGTTTGAATGAAGAAGGACATCTGCCCATGTCTCTGAAGCACCGCCATGAACAGCAGACGCTTCTGCCGTCCCTGGTGGCGGCGGAAGCCACCGCGGCCCCGATGCTGGAACACCTGATGGCCGCGTGGTTCGCCCCGCGCCAGGGGGACGCGGCCATACCGCTCCTCTACAGCCAATGCGGGCATGCCAGTCCCATGGTGCGAGAGGCCGCCGTGCAGGCGCTCGGCGTCATGCGCGCCCAAGAGGCGGCGCCAATGCTCGCGCGTCTGGTGTCGGACCCGCATCCCGCGGTCTCGCAGGCCGCGGCCGATGCGCTGGCAGAGGTCGCCACCCCGGCGACCGTTGGCCGGCTCATGGATCTGCTCTCGAACGCCGAGGCCGATGCTCGCTGTGCGGCGGCCCATGGACTGGCGCGGCTGAGCGGTCGCGAGATCACCGCGCGTCTGACGGCCGCGCTGGAAGACGCCGACGGCCGCGTCCGAGCCAGCGTGCTGGCCGCTCTGGCCGAGCAGGCCGGCACCAGAGCTTGCAGCCACATAGCGGCCATGCTGGGCGACCCCGATCCTGGCGTGCGCGAACTGGCCGCGCACGCGCTGGCCAAGATCGGCGACAGCAGGCACGTGCTGGTTCTTATGGAGGCATGGGACGATCAAGACGCCGGCGTGAGAGAGGCGGCGTGTGAGGCCGTAGCGGAGATTCGGGATCGTCTGGTCACGGGCGAACACGTGCACACGGTCCCACTGTCGCCGATCAGCCAGGCGGCAGTTGCAGGGGTGGAGGCCCACGCGGCAACTGAAGCGCCGAAAGGGAAGGACGCCGACGTGCGTGCTTGGTTGGACGCTCAGGAGGAGGCCGCGGCCGTGATCCTTCACGTGGCTGCACCCAGCGCGGAATGGGTCGGCCAAGTGGTACGGTTCGCCCTGAGGGCGAGAGACGTTCAAGAACACCTGGCGTCAGGCCTCCTCATGTTCTCGCCCGGAACCGAGGGGAGAGCGGAAGCCGCTCACCGCCTTCCGCCCGGCGTAGAGACCGCGGCCGCGGCGGGTGGCACGTTGAAGGTGAGACTGCAGGGCCCGGTCGAGTGCAGGGCCATTGAGGTGAACGACATCCCTGACATCGAGGCGTCCATAGGGGAGACACACACTCCTCGTGGCAAGCAGGCATGGGCATGCTGGCTGGATGGTGCTGCGGAAGACGAGGGAGTAGACGCCAGCGCGCGGACCGGGCTACGCCAACTCCTGAATGCTATGTCAAGCCAAGAAGACGAGGGAAGCGCAACTGTCCATGGTCGGCTGACACAATTCGTTACTTCGTGCGGAATCGAGGAAGGCGAACTCGACCGGGCCCTTGGTGACCATCGGTCGCGGCCGGAGGATGCTCTTCTGAAGCGCCGCGCCTGTCCGCCCGAATTGCTTGCGTACCTCGTCGAAAACCACAGCCTGAACCTGGCCTGGTTGCTCACAGGGCGGGGGGAGCCCAAGACCGGCGGCGCACCGCTGCTCGGAGCGATACAGGAGCCGGGCACGGCCGCCGACCAGTCGGTCGCGTGCGGCGATGCCGCCAACGCTCGGGATGCGGCCGACACCAGGTTGCGAGAGGGAACGCATGAGCCCACGGCCGCAGGGGTTCTCGGCGCCGCCAAGTCAGAGGACTTGCAGCGCGAGATGATGGCCGCGCTGCAGAGACTGTTCGAAACTCCGGTGGCCGACGGCATGGCCGAAGAGATGGGCGTGCTGTTGGTGAAGCCTCCGGGGATTGTGTCGCTCGATCAGTTCATCAAGGAATACGTTTCGGCCGGAAAATCCCTCGATGGGCTCGTGCCCGTGCCGATCCGCCGCGGCAAGGCCGGGGCTGGCCCGGCGAAGGCGCTCTCGATCACGCCCTGGGCCTGTGCCATGGTTCCGGCATCGATGGTTCCGAAGCCTGATCAGCCGGGCCGCTACGCGGTCGTGAAGGTCGCAGGCGACTCCATGACGCCCATGATCGGCGATGGAGGGTTCGTGCTGATCGACACGGGGCCGCGCGATGCGGATGAACTCGACGGCCAGATCGTCCTCGCGGACAGCAAGCGGCACTGCCTCCTGAAGTACCTGCGCGTCACGGAGACGCACTACGAGCTTCACTCCGCCAACCCGCGCTACGCCCCCATTCATGTTCGGCGCCGCCCTCGCCGCAGCCCTGTGCTTGGCGTGCTCGTCAGGGCGTGGCACTCGGACGCTGTCGAGCCGCGCGCGTTCTACCCCCATCTTCCGGACCGGCTCGAATGCGCGACGTGGCGCCCGCAGCAGAAACCGATCGCACACAAACTGCCAGCCGCGGAGCTGCCCTGTGGCTATCACGTCGAAGAAACCCCAAGGGGCACATACCTCGCGCCCGATACACAGCCCCAGTGGCTTGAGGAGTCAGAGCTGCTGGTGAGCGGGAGGTGAAGCCCGACGGGCAGGAGTAGCAGGACGCGTATTTGCGCAGCAGGACGACTGTCGCCATACTCCCCAAGGCGCCCGCGGGCATAGGACGCGGTGGCTGTGCGCAGGGATCCGGCGCTGCCGGCGAGCCGATGCTACGTCCATTGGGCAACGCAAGCACGTTGCCGTCCCGACTCGCACGGCTGTCCTGGTGCGAAGGCCTCCTTGAGGTCCGCGTCGTCAGTCATCACGAAGTCGGCGGACCCCAGGTCTATTGAGCGTTGCACGCAAGCAGACTTCGCCATGCTCAAGTCTATTGGGCCATGCGGTCGCGCGCATGAGGCACAGCCGGTCGCCGTCGTAGGTGAGCAGCCGGTCGGCCGCGTCGTACGTGTAGCACGTGTTGTCGGTCTCCCGGCTGGCTTGGTTGGGCTGAGCACGTTTCCACAAGCCTCACGCGCGCGGCCCCCAGGCGATGAGGACGATTGACCGTCACATGTCCGTGGGACCAAGGCAAACGTTGGTGGGGATGTGTGTCTGAAACAGCACGCGCAGCCCCTGCCCTGGGCGAACAGCCCTCACGCGCTCCGCGTGGAGAGTGTGCGTCCAGACATGCCTGCCGGTTGACCCCATCCTCACACTTCCGGTTGTTCCCGCCCTCAGAGCACGGAAGATCGGCACCTTCGAAGAAAGATGAGAAAGCCACTTGACATTCGCACGGTTGGGACCGTCCCCAGATTACCGCACGACTGCCTGCGAACTGATAGTCAAGGCTTGGAAACCACTGACATGGCCAGCCTTGGGACTATCATCATTCCCGTTTCGCTCACGGTTGTCGTGGGCGGAGACCATCTGGGAAACGCCCGTTTCCTGGCGGGAGACCTTCCTCAGCCGAGCCGAGTGTGGTAGCATTGGCAGCCCAAGCGTTTGCTCCCATGGGCTCTGGTCTGGACCGGCGGTTGCCACCTGAACGCGGTTATCCGCATACAGCAAGGAGGTGGCTGATGTCGGATGAAGCCCGGATTGCCTCAGGAATCGCTTTTGTTGTGCTTGGCCTGATGCAGATCTCGCGATCAGCGACGATCTCAAGAACGCAGGTTTGCCTGTCTTTGGTTTCACCTCTGCTTCTTCTGA
This sequence comes from Planctomycetota bacterium, assembly GCA_024278415.1. Next base: position 14,350 of record JAJRTI010000231.1, read on the forward strand.
GGGCGACGTCTGGGCTCGAAGGCCCAATTCTGTGGGCACTATTCCCGGCCAGCCTTCGCGGCGTCCTCCTGCCCCCGCTACGCTGTCACTGGACCGTCATGGGAGGGAACTTTTCATGAGGCCAACTGCCGATCCGAGCAAAGGCCTCAGAATCTTCGTTCTGACACTCGTCGCGCTGACGGTGGGAAGCGCCGTCGGCTTCGCAGCGTATTCAGGTTGGTACTTCAAGAAGAGCAGCGTCGTGGGATGGCTCGCCCTCTTCCAGGCGGGCAGATTGCTAGTGGAATCGATCTGCCTCTTGGGGCTGATTGGATCAAGACGCTGGGCGCTCAACGTCACCGGGCTGCTCGTCTCGTCCTGTGCGATCATGCTTGCTGTCGCTCTTGCAGGCAGCTCTCCGCTGCCCACGCTGATAGGGAACATCACCTGCTATGGGCCAGTGGTGTATCTGACTGCGCCTGCAGTACGAGCCCGGCGGTCGAATGAGGATCCCGCAGGGCAGTAGTGACCCGCCTCGCTACACTATGGCTACCGGAAGAGCACAGCCCTAGGGTGTTGGCGCTTGCGGACACAACTGTGATGCGGGGCTCGATCTTGCCATTGGGATCGTGCATCGCCCTCCAGAGCAGTTCCAACCGTGTCGGGTCACCCCGACTGCCGGCCGCTCTTGTCACCCACCCCATGGCCTGCCACGGCAGGCCCAGGCTGCACAGATATGGGCTCTACGCCGGATCTGCCTGCGCGGCGCTCACCATCCGCCATGATGCCGGCGCATGGCCTCAGGCAAGATGTCGCACGCTTCGACAACTGATTGCAGCCCGGCTGATTCACACGCTGTGCAGTCAACTTCGGTTTGCACCTGGTTGCACGGACACAGCGTTTCTCACAGACGGCCTCCACCTGAACTGCTCCGAAACTCCCCAAGGAGAAGACCCCGCCAGGGTTTCTGGCGGGGTCTTACTGACCCGGCACAGGAGCTGCCTCCCTGTGACGAACTGCACGAACTGTGATCGACTGCTTTGCCATGCCCAGCGCTCCGTGCGGAAGGGCCCCAAGATTGTCGATCATGCACATGGCGTCATCGTCTCCAGCCTTCTCTCGGTTCATTCTGGTCCCAGTTTTCCCACTCGTCCATATAATCCCCCCATGCTTGCTCAGCGGCCTCATCTATGAGCGACTCTACCACATCGCTTGCGGCATCGTTCACGTCCTCGACCACCTCTATGGTATCGCCTATGGAATTGTCCGCCCTGTCCTCTGTCGCCTGCCTCTCCGCATCGACGGAGGGGTGACACTCGCCGCACCAAGTACCTTCCTCCCTGGCTTCATGTCTGAAGTCGTCACCAACATCAGTATTCCACGTTAGGTCCCGAAACCAATCGGCTACTGCATCCTCAATGTCGTCCCGAAGGTCAGGGTTCAGGTCAGCCAGGAGGCCACAGATTAGGCCAGCGAGTCCCGGTGGGTATGCAGGATCCCCGCCCCCGAAGTATCCTGCAGCACAGTCGGCAGCTGGGCCAATAATGACGGCCCATTCGATGGGGGTGAGACACTCACCATTCGGGTCCACGAAGCCGAAGGGCGAGCCCCCTGCGTAGGCAAATGTCCCCCTACCTATCGGGTCCCTTGACAGGAACGCGCCCCTGGCTGGATCCATCTGCCTTGCGACGAAGTGGTAGAGGTCAGCATCGGCGTCCCAGGGCTTGCTTGAGAAGAGGTACTGGCCATTGGGATCGGGAGGACCGTCCAGGATCACCCCGAAGGGCGAGTAGTCATAGGTCTGCGTCAACGCGCCGGCGGAGTCGGTCATCGCGTGGGTGGACCCGATGTGGTTGAGGTGGCAGTACTCCTCGCTGCCGCCAGCGCTCTTGGCGATGAGCGATGCGATGCCATGGATAGGCGTGTGGCCGTGGAGGTACTGGGCCGTAGTGTCGCCTGCCGCGTTGCGCTCCTGGATCACGTCCAGGCCATCCCATGTGTATTGGATGGTGCCTGAGGAGTCGTGCTTGCGGATGCGCCGCAGGCCACCGTCGTACGTGAAGTAGTTGTGCGAGCTGTCCGGGAAGTCGATTTGGGACAGCATGTTCATGGCTGTCCAGTGGAAGTCGGTCTCGTCCGCTCCGTCCGTGATCTTTGTCTGGTTGCCATTGGCGTCGAACTCGTATTCCCGTGTGCCCGCGTCGTCCTTCACGGTCAGCAGCCGGTCAGCCGCGTCATACGTGTAGTATGTGTCCCCGGTCTCGCGCGTGAGGCGCAGCCGGTTGCCGACGCCGTCATACTCGTACTCGAAGCTACGGACGGGGTCGAGATTACTGTCCCTCCAGTCGCAGGCCGTGAGTCGGCCGAGGGAGTCGTATGCGAAGTACTGCACGTTTCCGGATTCGCGCGCGATCTGGATGATGTTCGAATTGTCGTCGTACGTGTACTCGAACGTGGGCAGGGGCGCCAGATCGGGATCGACGTTTAGCAGCGACGTGAGCCGGCCGGCCGCGTCGTAGTTGTGGTACGTCACGCAGCCGTTGGACAGGAGCTTCTGGTGCATGCGTCTGGCCGCAGCAGTGCCGGCCATCAGATGCGCAGGGCGCCCCCGGATGCCGCGACCCCTTCTATCACGCGCGGCTCTCTATGTGATCATTGGCTATGTGCATCAGATATCCCCCGCAGACCCATAGGCCCCACGCTGGAGCGGATTTGCAGAACTCGTGGCGAAAGACGTTTGGCGGGATCCCGAAAGCCAGCGTCAGTACCGCGCACACTACAATGGGGGGCCAGCGCAGCCACGGGGCCGAGGCTGCGGCAGGGCTGTCCCCTTCCGCACGCTTGGACCTCCGGACAAGCTCACCCACCTGAGCCAAGGCCAGGATGGCTGGCATGGCCGCCAGCTTCCTGAAGAGCGGCACGTTCCCCGGCGGGGTGGCCGCACAGATTGCGCAAGCCCACAGGGCCAAGACAGCGGTGCCCAAGCCTATTAGCCGCAGGCCATGCCGTTTCTCCGCGGCGCTGGGCGCGTTGCCTCGCGCCTCGGTTCTGTCCCGGTCTCGCCACAGGGCAAGGATCGAGAACACAACGCACGCGTAGCCCACCGCAAACCAGATGGCCGCGTGTGCACCGCGATAGACCCCTGCCGGCTATAGCTGGCCTCCGTTACAATGGCGTCTCCAGATCTTTCGAAGCTGTACCGC
>JAJRTI010000232.1 GCA_024278415.1 Planctomycetota bacterium
AAGAATGGGAGAGGAAGATGCGGCTTCCTACGGCAGCCCCAAGTCCCCCGCGGCCCCCGCCCCTTGGACCAGCCACAGGCTCAACTGCGGCACGTACGTGATGACGATGAGCGCGACGATGAGGATGAGCAGGAAGGGCAGCGTAGAGATGTACAGCTTCACGACGGGCTTCTTGAAGCGGTAGCTCGCGATGAAGAGGTTCAGCCCAATGGGTGGCGTGCAGTATCCGATCTGGAGGTTCGTGAGGAAGATGATGCCGAGGTGAATCGGGTTCACGCCGTACTCGGTCGCGATAGGCAGGATGAGCGGCACCACGACAAAGAGCGCGGAGAAGATGTCCATCATGCAGCCCACGATCAGCAGGAACACGTTGAGTAGGATGAGGAATACGATTTTGCTGCTGATGTAGCTCTGAATGGTCTCGAGGATCTGCTGCGGCACGTCCTGGTCGATGAGGTAGTCGGTGTACCCAAGCGCCACGCCCATGATGATCATGATGCCGCCCACGAGTACGGCGGTCTGTCGCAGCACTTTGGGCAGAGCAGTGATGGATACGTCGCGGTAGAAGATCACTTCCACGATGAGCACGTACACCGCGGTGACCGCGGCCGCGTCGCTGATGGCGAGCTTGCCGGAGTAGATCGCGCCGAGGACGACAAACGGCAGGGGCAGCTCCCATTTGGCCCGCCACACAGCGGAGAGCATGGAGCGCCACGAGTGCTCGGTGCGCTCCGCGCGCTCGCGTTTGCTGGCGATCATGCCGTACCCGCCCAACAGCACGATCATGAGCAGGCCAGGCAGGAGGCCCGCTTTGAAGAGCGTGTCGATGCTTGTTTCCGAGACCACGCCGAACAAGATGAGGGGCAGACTGGGAGGGAAGAGCAAGCCCAGGCTGCCCGATGTGGTCACGAGCCCCAACGAGAAGTTGTCGCTGTACCGATCCGACTTGAGCGCGGGGTAGAGGAGCCCGCCGAGCGCGACGATGGTGACGCCGGTGGCGCCGGTGAACGCAGTGAAGAACGCGCACGCGAGCAACGCCACGATCGCCAGGCCGCCGGGCATCCATCCGAGGAGCGACCGCGACAAGTCCACGAGCCGCTTGGGCGCTTTGCTCTCGCCGAGCAGACATCCCGCAAACGTGAAGAGCGGGATCGTGATGAGCATGGGCTGGTTCGCGAGCCGGTAGATCTGGATGCCCAAGTTCGACGGGTCGATGCCGGAGTGGTAGAACGCGATGAGCGCGTTCGCCGCGATGATGGTGAACAGGGGCGCGCCGAGCAGCGCAAGCACGAGGGTGACGCCTCCGCAGATCGCTAGCATGGCTCACCTCCCGGCTCCGAAGCATCTTGGGCTTCCCGCGGCTGGACCTCCTTCTCTTCGGCATCGGCGCCATCCCCTGGAGATTCCGGCTCTGCCGGCGAATCTCCCGCCGCGGCGTCTGACTCAGGCTCCGGGTCCACGAGAGCAAGCCGTATGGCCGCGGCACTGACTGTTCGCCCGGTCCACACCGCGATCGCATCCTCGACTGTTTGGATCGAGAACCGCATCGCCATGAGCGCAAACGCAATGGGCATAATGGCCATCGCGTACCAGGCGGGCACGTGGGCGAACAGTTTGCCCGCGGAGTCCCATGAGCCCTCAACGAAGGCTGAGCGCTGCGACGTGACGAACTGGAAGCACGCCCACGCAGCCACGGCGCACACGCCCGCGGAGAAGAGGTTCGTCAACACGAGGCAACCGGACTTCCACCGGCCCTTGAGCAGCCGGCCCACCACATCGATGCTGATGTGGTTCCGGTCTTTGGTCGCGAGTGCGGCGCCGAGGACGGTGATCCACAGCACGGAGTGCTTGAGGTACGCGCTCGCCCAACTGAGGTCGCGAAGCCAGCCGAGCCGCGCTTGCACGTCTGGCCGCGCGAAGTAGCCCGCGTTCCAATCGATCCACCGTTCGACGACCGGCAGCATGGACACGCCGACCATGCTCAGCAATAACGTGCAGATCAGGGCGGTCTCCGCGCCGGACAAGCACTGGCGCGCGACGGCCAGGCTTCGGCGTATAGGCCCGGGCTCGCGGCTCATTGGCCCTTCCCCTTCGCGGCTCGGTATTCGGCCAGCAATTGTTTCGTCCGTTCGAGGATATGCTTGGAAAACGCCTTTCCCGCCAGCACTTCGCCGGATTCCATGAACACCGTGCGCAATTCCCGCACGGCTTCCGGCGTGAGTGTCACGATTTGGATGCCGCGTTTCTTCAGTGCGGCCACAGCTTCCTTATTGCTCGCGCGAGTCTCCACGATCTGCTGCCGAAGATGGCGCCGGCAGATCTCCATGACGATGGGCTGGTACCGGCGAGGAATCTTGCGGAAGATCTTCTTCGTGATGACCAAGCCACTGAACGCGTACGTGAGCGGTGTGTCGGTCATGTAGCGAGTCTTCGTGTACCACTGGAGCACAACCGCACCGAGCGGCGAGTTGTACACCGTATCGATCATGCCCGTCTGGAGCGCCGGCAGCACGTCGTGCATCGCGAGGAACACGGGGTTGATGTTCGCGGTCTTGAACACGTCCGGCGCGACTGGGTCGCCCTCCCAGCACCAGATCTTCGACCGGCGCAGGTCGGCCATGGTCGTGATGGGGCGCTTGGAGAAGAGGTAGACGAACCCCACCTCCTGCCAACCCAGCAGCACGAAGCCGTTCTTCTCGATCCCCTTCTCGAAGTAGCCGCCCAGCTTTTCCTTGATGAGGTCCACCTCGTCGTAGGTGGACACGAGCATGGGCACCGCGACGACGAGCGTGTCCGGGCAGATCTTGCCCATGCCGAGCCCAGTGAACCCGCCGCCGTGGAGCTGGCCGGTGCGGATCTTGCGCAGCACATCCATCTCGTCGCCTTGCACCCCGCCGGGGTACACCTTGAAGTAGACCTCGCCATTCGTCTTGGATTTCACTTCCTTGCTCATGGCCCTGAAGTTTTTCATCCACGTGCTTCCGTCCGGCGCGAGCGTGGCGACTTTGATGCGCACGCGCGCGGCGGATGCCGGCAAGATGGGGAGTAGCGCGGCAAGGGCGATGAGCAAAATGGTTCGTTGGGTGCGTTGCATGAGGTCTCCGCTTTGGCGGTTAGTATTCGTTGGGCAGACAGTGGCGAGTGGCCGCGAACGTGCGCAGGAGGTTAGCGCATGCGGGTGCGGGTCGCCGTGTCATTGCTCGGCGCTGGTTCGGAATGCGAAGGCATTCCGCTTCGTGATGTCGGTCTGGGGCGAAGTGTCCTTAGAAATAGTCGTCCGACTCCGCGAGCAGCACCTTCGCCTTGGCTTGGGCGACAGTGTTGAGGAGCGCGTTATCGGAGCCGTCGACCACCTTCGCTGCGAGCACTTCTTTGAGCAATCTATCGTGCAGCTTCTTATCGAAAACCTGGCGCGCGTAGAACTTCGCATAGTAGACCTTGGCGAGGAGGAAGTCGTCGCCGTCGATTCTGATGGCCTTCTCGAACTCTTCCTTTGCCTTCTCGGGCTCGCCGCCGATCTGTTTGGGGCGGGCCGCGTAATACACGCCCATGAATAAGTGAGGCCCGCCGTGTTGGTACGTGTCGTCGATTGCCAGTGCGCGCTCCATAAGCGCGGCTACACGCGGCAAGTCTGCAAGCGCATCGACCGAGCCGGAGTTCATCACGATCCAACTCGCCCAGGTGCTGGCGGTCCAGTACACCGCTGGGCCATCGCTGGACCGCGTCTTGGCGACCGCGGCGTCGAACGCCTCTTGCGGCTGGACTTGCGCCTTCTCCAGCGTCATGCCCGGCCACAGTGCGCGCAGCGAGTAGCGCAGCGCTTTGCGATACATGCCCATCGCGCGGCCAGGGTCTTCGTCCTCCACGAACGCCATGGCGTACGCGGAGTACGCCTGTGCACCGGTTAGCAGAAGGCGCCTGTCGTTGGGGTTCGACTCGATCAGCCCATCGATCATGAGCATGAACGTGGGCAGGCCGTCTTTGGCGAGCTTGAGATCCGTCTGCCTGTAGAGCGACTTGCCCACGTCATCCAACATGGGCTGTATCGCGCGTGTGGCCATGCGCTGGAACGAGCACCCGGCCGCCAGCAGCATGGCGGCGGCCGCCATCGTGGGCAGGGGGGCGGGGCGATGTCGCATCAATGGTCCTTTCGTGGAATGACGAACGGCGCGGACGGTAACAAGTGTACCGCTCCGCGCGACACCCGTCAATCCGTTTGGACGCAGGAGGTTCCTCGTGGAGGTGTGCTGGCCTGAGCAGTCGATGTCCCTGGCCCGTAGTCGGGCGATTCATCGCCCGTCCTTGCACCCACAACGGGCGATAAATCGCCCGAGCACGAACAACTCGGATCGGCTATTCTGCTTGTTCACACGGAGTGCTTATCCATCCAGAACTGTCATGAAAAACAAGAAGTTGCTTGCCCGGAGCGGATCCCGAAGCCTCGGGACCGTCCGTCGGAACGCGATGGCGTTCCGCACCCAGGTTGCGGGCGCAGCCCGCTTTAGGCCCTTACCGGTTTTCGAACGACAAGATGTTGTCGATGCGCTCCGTTGTGGAGTGCGCCGGCCCGACGGCGCTTTGGCTGGCAGGCAGCGCGTAGCGCTGCTTTGCATCCGCACCTGCGCGAGCCGTTTCGGTTGCGGGCGAAGCCCGCTTTAGTGACTTAAGCATGAGGAACCGTCATGAAAAACAAGAAGTTGATTGGGTTCTCCGCCCAGGGTGCTATCGGGACGAGGCGCTACGGGAGTTCGGCTTACGGCGTGCAGGGCGCGGCGTGGCCCTTTGGAGTGCGGCGGCTTGACGCCGCTTTTCCTCGGCAGCGCGCGCATGTCTACGCGAACGCAAATTCGCGCAAGCCGCGCGCATGCAGCAAAAGCGCCGTCGCCGCCCGCCTTGCGGCGGGCTCTGCCGGCGCACTCC
>JAJRTI010000233.1 GCA_024278415.1 Planctomycetota bacterium
GCCCGGGTAAGCAGAATTGCGCGTCCAATGGTTGGGCGCCCGCGCGTCGCCGCCAATGGTCCACACGCCGAAGCCAATGTCCGCGCTGCCCGCGCCCTTGACGACGCTGGCCGATTCGAAGTCGCCATTGCGCACCAAGTTGTCCGCGCCGGCCGCGGCACAGGCCAGTGCCACCACCAAAATCGTTGCCAGGTATCGTGGTTTCATAGCGGATTCTCCTTTGCCGCGCACGTGTCGGTTCAACATGGGAGCGGAATACCTTCGCATTCCGCTCCAGCTTCTTGCTTTTTGTCGCGCTTCCTGACCGTGGAGGTTAGGCACTCGCCCTGTCCGGCGTACGCCGACTCAGCCGAACGCCTCCGCAGGGCTTGTTCCTGCGGAGCGACGATTGAAAGCCAGATCAACGCCTTTTGGCCCATTTCTCCCCTCCCCTTGCCTTTTCGCTCGGCATGCCGAGCGAAAAGGCAAGGGGAGGGGAGAAGACAGGTACGAGGAGGCCCTGTCTGGCTCCCAATCATGGCTCCGCACGGACATGCCGTGCGGAGGCCTGGGTGAAAGAAGCCTAAGGCCCAGCCGCCGGGTTCGGCACGCTCACCAATACATCGTCGATGTAGGTGTCCGTGCCCTCCGCGCCTTGGGCGGAGATGGTGAGGATGTTGTAGGTCTGGCCGGCCGGGAACGGGATGTCTTTCCGCACGAGCGTCAGCTTCTCGCCGCCGGCGAAGATGCTGTACCGGCACTTGGCGCCGTCCACGTCGAGCCGCACGCGCTGCCACTTGCCGTGCGGCAGGCGCACGGTGCTGTACGTCCACTTGCGGTCATCGGTGACGTAGCCCACGCGGCCATCGGGCGGAATGGACACGCCGATGTACCAGTGCCCGGAGCCCGAGTCTTTCCAAGTGGCCGCAAAGGCCGAGCGCGCGTGCGCGTTCATGAACCACCACTCGATAATCGCGTGCTGCGTCGTGAGGCGATAGTCCGCCCTGAGAATCTCGATCGCGTGCGGCGAGCCGGGCTTGCCTCGGCGCAAGCGCAACGCGTGGCCTTGATCCCCATGTTTGATTTGGTCTTCGACGACCGGCAGTGGGTGCGCGTCGCCAAGCGTGCGCAACTGCCCGCCATGGTGAAGGAGGTCGCCCACCTTGCCTTTCGAGTAAGGCGCGATGGCGTCGAAGTTCTGCGCGAGGTAGGGCATGCGCGCGGGCTCAGGCGCGCGGGCAGGCTTCTGCACCGGCTTCCAGCCGGAGAGCACGGGGTGCTTCAGGTAGCCCTGCCGCGCTTCGGCTTCGGTGCACAACTGGTATCGCCAGCCCGTCTGCGGCACGTAGAGGATGCGCCACGCCATGTCCGCAAGCGTCTTGTCCCGGCGCTGGTCCATGAACCCGCGCAGCGCTTCCTCGCCGCGAGGCCCCATGGACGCGAGCGCGTACCCGATGGGACGGAAGGTCCACGAATCGCTCGACTGCGGGCACTTTGCGAACGCCGCGGCCAGCGCGCGGGTGGCCCGCAGTTGGTCCGCGCCCACCCAACGGGAGTGGCTCTGGAAGCAACTCTTGAACGCCAGCGCAATGCGGCTGCGCACGGACGGGTGCGGGTCGTCGAAATGCGCGAGGAGGCGCGCCTTCACCCCCGGCTTGAAGAAATACCGCGCCAAGCCGTTGGCCGCGCTGTAGCGCACGTATGCGACCGGATCGTCCATCGCCTTGATGAGGTGAGGAACGGCATCGTCTCGGCGCCGGCCGCGGCCCAGCACCCACGTGGCGACGCGGCGTACGGTGGCGTTTTTGTCGGTGCATCCGGCCGCGATCTCCGCGGTGCGTTCGGCCGGCATGTTGGCCAAGCTGCTCGATGCGGCCTCCTGGAACTGGAACTCCGGCCGCGCGCGCAGCGCGGCGAAGATCCTCGCGACCGTGCCGTCGCGGTTGAGCTTCGAAAGCGCGGCCACCGCGGTGCATCGCACCCCGGTCTCGGAGTCGCCGAGCGCGGCCTCGATGGCTGGGATCGCGTCTTTCGCGTCGAGCGCTTCGAGCGTGCGGATCGCCTGCCGGCGCACGAGCACGTTGGGGTCGCGCGTGGCCTTGACGATGCGGTCGAGCGGCAGTGTGGTCTTCTTCTCGACCACTTGCCGCAGCACGCGCAGGCGCTTGAGGAAGTCGCCGCTGTCGATGGCCGACGCCGGCTGCTCCTCCTTGTATCCCCACTCGATCCAATCGTAGCTGCCGACCATGACGCGGCGCACGCCCGCGTCGTCGAAGTGTCGATGGCGTGCGGGGAAAGGGGCGCTGTGCAGCGCCGAGACCTTGCACCGCGTGCCCTGCGTCACCGCGACCGCGTCGTTGAGCGCGGCTTCGAGCGAACCGTTGCAGTAGACCATGATCTCGTCCACCAGCCCCTCGCGCACCCAGCGCTCCCAGTCGAGGTAGATGCGGCCGGTATTGATCGTGTCGCGCTGGCAGAGCCACGGCGCGGGGTAGTGCGACTCTTGCGGGTCGATGGCCACGCCGAGCTTTGTGCCGAGCGGCTTCAGCGCGGCCCGCAACTCGCGCAGGAACTGCGTCACGTACTCTCCGCGCAAACGATACCACGCGTGCTTGTCGAACCGCTCCCGTGTGATGTCCTGCCCATAACGGCGCTTGAACTCGGCGACGATGGGAGCGTTGTACCCAAACTCATCCTCGAAGCGGATCGAGTTGTGTTCGACGTACGTGTAGAAGCACAGGCCGTCGTACCCGCGGCGCTTGACGAGGTCGACGTAGCGCTTGACCCACTCGCGGCGCACCTGGGGGTACGCGAACTCCATGGGGCCAGCTTGCCGGCGAATGCCGGCGCGGTCGATGGGCACGTATTCGGGATGCGCGATGCGGAGGCGGTCCTCGATGGGCGCGGGCATGCCGACCTTGGCGGAGTCCACGTGCGCCTGCGCGCCCGAGTCGAACATGGAGCACCAGCCCCAGATGGTCATGCCGCGCCGATGCGCGGCCGCGACGCCCAGGCCGGCCTGGCCCACGCCCTTGATGAGATGGCGCTCCCACTCCCAGAATCCATGGCCCCGGAAGTTCGCCGGCCGGGAGTCGTAGTCGTCGACCACCAGTTCGCACGCGGCCGCGCGCCAATACATGCGGTCCACTCCGTAGACCTTTTGGAGCACGTCGAAGAGGGCCTCGATGCTGGCCGGGGAGTTCACCGGCGGGCTCGTCCACAGCCAGTCGCTGTCGCCGGTGGACACATAGCAGCCGACCGGCGCGGCCAGGGCGAGCGGGAGCGCGCTGAGGATCAGAGCCAGGGCAAGGATTGGCAGGCGGCGCATGATGAGGCCTCCGCGAGAGATGTTGCTGGCGGTGATGTTGCGCAAGGTACCAGCCTCGGCGTGAGGTGTCAAAGCCAGTCGCCTTGACTTGCCGGGGCCGCTGTGGTCCGGTCTACGGTTATGGGCAGACGTTACTCCTACGACGACATCGCCGCGTGTGACGCGGCGCGACGGGCGATGCGCGAGATCGCTCAGGTAGCGGAGCCGAAGGCCATCGAGTCGCCGGTGGTTGAGACCGGGCACCCGGCATTGGATCGGGCGCTCGGCGGTGGACTTCCACGTGGCACAATCGCGGAGGTGTTCGGCCCGGAACTCTGCGGCAAGACGCGGCTCGTGTCTTCCATGTGCGCCCACGTGCTAGAGGCCGGCGGCGTCGCAGCGTTGATGGACTTCGAGGGCGCAATGGCCGAAGAGCGGCCTCATGGGCTGTACTACAGCCAGCCGCGCGGGGCTGGCGAGGCCATCGGCATCGTGGCCGCGCTCCTGGAGACCCGCGCGGTGGACCTGATCGCTGTGGACTCGGTGGTTGGCATGATTGGCGCGGAGGACCGGGAAGGCCAAGACGCCGGGCGCTTCCTTGCGAGCACGTTGCGCCGGCTCGCGGCCGCGCTGCGCGACAACCGCGCGTGCGTGGTGTTCACCCGCGGCTCGCAGGGCGAAGAGGAGTTCCTCGACCAGACGTGGGCGCTGGGCGCGGACTGGCATGCGCTCGCGCTGCACGCGGCGACGCGGCTGCGCCTGGCGCGAACCCGAGGAGGGACTACGTGCACGGTCGTCAAGTGCAAGCTTGCGCCGGCAGGCCAGAGCGTGCGCGTGGCGTATGGAGATGAGAGATGAGGGGTTAGACGAGCTTATCTCGGGCGGAACGATCCCGAAGCTTTGGGACCGTCGATGTGTGTGGCGCGCGGTGGCAAGGCTTGTAGTAGGGCGATTTTTCGCCCGTCGGCCGCCCTGGAGAGACGGGCGATGAATCGCCCTACTGCGGCGCCTTTGCCCACCTTGACGGCCCGCGCGTGGCGCACTATAGTTGTACATGGCCGGCTGACCTTGGCCCGGCTGGTTTCGTATTTCGTAGCGCCTCTTGGGATGCAAGGAAGGTCGACAGACGCCGATGATCCTCTTTTGGTTTCTTGCCAAGCAGGCATCGTGCGCGTTGCGGATCATCCGAGCGCAACTGCGCTTGCGCGTGTGCCGACAGGAACAAACCTCGCTGCTTCGCCAACTCGGCCGGCGGGCCTGGGAGCTGCGCAAGCAACACGTCGGCATGGACGATATCCTCGACGAGTTGGTGGCGCTCGAAGATGAGGACAAGGAACTCGCCAAGCAGGCGCATGAGTTGCGACAACAGGCCGAAGACCGCCCCCACGCTGCGCGGGAACTTCAGCGAACCCATGAGCGTACGCTCGAACGCCGCGCCAAGATTCGGCGCGAAAACGCAGAGAAGCACCTGCTGCTCGGCAAGGCGGTCGACGCATCACGACACCATGACGCGGCGCTGATTGAATACTATCAAAGCATTGACGACTGCACGGAGCGCCGGCAAGAGTTGCGCCAGCACCGCCGCGTGCTGGCCATGTCGTTCCTCAGGCTCGCCCCTTTCGCCCTCATGGAATTGGCCGCGCTGATCTTCATCGGCCTGTACGTGTTCCACAGAGCGAAGCCGATCTTCACGGAGTATCACGTTGTCTTCCGCGACGACTTTGCCAAGTCGAGCGGCCGCTGGCGCCAGGTCGACGGCGACCGCGGAGGCCTCACGATCCGGGACCGCGCCATGGTCCTGCAAGCACCTGCGAACACGGAGCTGTGTGTGGCCCCCAAGTTGAAACGTCCGTTCCGCGACGTGTGGGTCAAGATGCGCGTCGCCAAGCCGGCGCGGGCGGATATCGTCGGCATCATCCTTCGCCGCCGTCTGTGCGATTTCTACGTAGTTGAGGTGCGCGGCGACGGCCGGTGCCGGCTGAGCGTGTACTTGGCCGGGAGGCGAAGCGTGGTCCGCGACTGGCGCCTGCCCGGCAAGAGCCCCAGCGCCTCCGACTCCTTCACCCTGGAAGCGCGTGCCGTGAGAGACAAGATCGCCGTGACGCTCGACGGGAGCCTGGTATTCCTCCAAGACGAACTGGAGGAATGGCGCGGCGACGTAGGTGTCTACGTGCCCGCGGGCGGGTCCGCGTCCGTCACCCACTTCGAGGTCCGTGTGAAGGGCCTCTCAGGCTGGTGGGAGCGCGAGAAACGCCAGTAACTTAGGAATGTTGGAATGTTGGAATGTTGGAATGCGGCCGTCCGGACAGCCGCATTCCATCATTCCATCATTCCATCATTCCATTCTTCCACATCTTCCGCGCCGCATGAAGCGGCCGAACCTGCGAAAGGAGCATGACCCGTGTTGAAGCGCATGCACATGACCCTCGCCGTGGCCCTCTTGGCCGTTGTGGTCGGGTGCAGTACGCGGACGGTCC
>JAJRTI010000234.1 GCA_024278415.1 Planctomycetota bacterium
ACAACCTGCGCGACGACATCGGCGAGACGACCAACCTGGCCAAGAAATACCCGGCGAAAGTGAAGGAGTTGGACGCGCTCATCGAGCAGCACCTGAAGGACACGGCCGCGGCCGTGCCCAAGCCCAACCCGGCGTACAATCCCAAGCTGAAGCCGGTGGCCGGCTGGCGGCCCTTGGGATTCTGCGAATTGTCGCTCAAAAACGGCCGCTTGGTCATGGCCAGCAAGAAGCGCCGCGTGCAGATGCACACGGACCGCGTGCCCAGGGTCGGCGGCACGCTCACGTTCAGGGTCCGCATGCGCGCGCAAGGCAAGCAGTTCGGCATCCTCTACTGGACCACCCCAAGCCAGCCGCAATTCGTGCGCGAACGCCGCGTCGACTTCAAGCCCAAGTTCGACAACGAGTGGCGCGAGTATGCCATCACGTTCACGCCCAAGGGGCCCATCACCAAGCTCCGCTTCGACCCGGTCATCTCGCCCGGCCGCGTCGAGATCGAATGGATCCGGCTCTGCAAGGAGGACGGAACCGTGGCGCGAGAATGGGATTTCCGCCGCGTTCCGAGGCGTTGACCCTGCCTCTCGACCACTCCCCGCGGGGCCGAGCGAGCCGGGTCTTTGCGTACGTAGCGGCAAGACGAACGCCACAGGAGAATCTTGGCACACCGCACGCGATTTGGCGACCAGCCCCGTTAGATCTCCATGATCTCCGCCTCTTTCTTCTTCAGCATCTCGTCCACCTTCTCCTCGTACTGCTTGGTCAGCTCCTGCACCTCTTCCTTCGCCCCGTATGCCTCGTCCTCTGAGCAGAGCTTGTCCTTCTGCTCTTTGTCGATCTCCTTGTTCGCGTCGCGGCGGATGTTGCGGATGGCGACTTTGGCCTCCTCTGCGAGGGTCTTGGCCTGGGTTGCGATTTGCCTGCGGCGCTCCTCGCTCAGCGGTGGGATCGCGAGCCGGATGAACTTGCCGTCGTTGTTGGGGGAGATGCCGAGGTCGGAGGTTTGAATGGCCTTCTCGATGTCCTTGCAGCTCCCGGGGTCGAACGGCTTGATGACGAGCAGTTGCGGGTCCGGCGCGGAGATGTTGGCGAGCTGCTTCAGCGGCGTGGGCGAGCCGTAGTAGTCGACCTTCAGGTTCTCCACGAGCCCGGGGTTGGCCCGGCCTACGCGCAGGCCGTTGTACTTGTCTCCAAGCACGTCGATCGTCTTGTCCATCTTCTCTTCAGCTTCGAATGTGGTTTCGTCGAGAGGCATGGTTAGGCTTCCCTTACGATAGTGCCAATGGGCTCGCCGGCAACGGCTTGGGCTACGTTGCCCGGCTGCATGAGGTCGAACACGAGGATGGGCAGCTTTTGTTCGCGGCAGAGCGCAAACGCGGTCTGGTCCATCACCCGCAGGTTCTTCGCGATCGCTTCGTCGTACGTGAGGGACGTGTAGCGCTTCGCGTTGGAATTCGTCTTGGGGTCGGAGTCGTAGATGCCGTCCACGTCCGTGGCCTTGAGCAGCGCGTCCGCGCCGATCTCGCAGGCGCGGAGTGCGGCCGCGGTGTCGGTGGTGAAGAAGGGGTTGCCAGTGCCGCAGGCGAGGAGGACGACTTGGCCGGCTTCGAGCGCGTCGCGGCAGCGTTCGACGGTGAACACGTCGCAGGCCGGCCCGAGCGGCCAGGCGCTGAGCACGGTAGCTGGCACGCCGGCCGATTCCAGTTGGAGGCGCAGGGCCATCGCGTTGATCGCGGTGGCGAGCATGCCC
This sequence comes from Planctomycetota bacterium, assembly GCA_024278415.1. The sequence goes on from JAJRTI010000234.1 coordinate 1,745, forward strand.
ATCTGGTCGGCCTTGACGCGCCAGGCCTGTTGCTGCGCGGCGAAGGCTTCGCCGCGTACGATGTTGCCGCCTCCCACAACGATGGCCACCTGTGAGCCGACCTTGGCCGCCTGGGAGACCTCGCCCGCGGTGTAGCTGATGGCGTCAGCGCCCAGGCTGTCGCGGTCGCCGCCAAGCCTCTCGCCGCTGACCTTCAGCAGCACGCGTCGGAATTTCTTGGGGGAGGTAGGCACGGCTCATCAGCTCCAACTCATGCCCAGAGCGGATGTGATGGAGCGGATCCCGAAGCTTCGGGACCGTCCGTCGGAACGCGAAGGCGTTTCGCTCTCCACTCATGCCCGAGCGGGACACGGGCACCAGTGTTCGGTTTTGGGTGTTGGGTTTTCGCCGGCCACGCGCATGAGCTGCCCGTCGGAACGCGAAGGCGTTCCGCGCCACGCATTCTCTACACGCCGATCTGGATGCGCGCGATGCGGCCGACCTGGATGTTCTCGCCGAGTTTGGCGACCATGTCGGTGACCAGGTCCTTGACCTTCATCTTGTCGTCCTTGATGAAGGGCTGTTCGAGGAGGCAAGTCTCTTCGTAGAACTTGCGGAGCTTGCCTTCAACGATTTTCTCGACGATGTGGTCGGGCTTGTCGCCGGCCTCGGCGCGGTAGACTTCCTTCTCCTTCTCGATTACATCCTCTGGCAACTCTTCGGGCCGCACCGCGATGGGGTTGGCTGCGGCGACTTGCATGCAGAGGTTCTTGAGAAGGTTCTGGAACATCTCGTTGCGCGCAACGAAGTCGCTCTCGCAGTTCAGTTCCACGAGCGTGGCGATTTTGCCATTGCTGTGGACATAGGAGCCGACGAGGCCTTCCTTGGCTTCGCGGCCGGCCTTCTTGGCGGCCTTGGCGACGCCGGCCTTGCGCAGGACTTCAACGGCCTTATCGAAATCGCCGCCGGCCTCTTCGAGCGCGTTCTTGCAGTCTTTCATGCCGGCGCTGGTGGCGTCGCGTAGTTTCTTCACGTCTGCGGCTGAAATGGCCATGGGAGGCTTTTCCTCGTACTGGTGCTAGAGATATGGAGACAAACAAGGGGCTCGACCCCCATAGCGGTCGAGCCCCTTGATGGATTACTTGCTCTGTTCGTCAGCCGCGGGCGTAGCTTCGGGAGCTGGCTGTGCAGGCGCGGCCTCCGTGGCGGGAGCCGGCTGTACAGGCGCGGCTTGCTCAGGCGCGGTTGCCGCGGCTGCGGCAGGAGCAGGGGCCGGGGGCGCGGGCTGGGCCGGCGCCGGCGCAGCAGGCGCGGCCGCGTCAGGCGCAGGCTGTTCGGGAGCCGCGGGCGCTTCCGCGGCCGGGGGCGCGGCTGCTTCCGCTTGCACGGGCGGGACAGGGACTTGCGCCGCGGGCGCGGCCTGCGGCTCGGCGGCGGCTGGCCCGGTGGGGTGGATGGGCGTGATCGGGCCCATGCGCACCATGCGCTCCTTCTTGCCGTATTCGGCCGCGTCTGCGATGACGCGGGCGAAGATACGGATCGACTTCATCGCATCGTCGTTGCCCGGCACGAGGATGTCGGCCGTGTCCGGGTCGCAGTTGGTGTCGGCGAGGCAGATGGTGGGGATGTGGAGCTTGCGGGCTTCCTTGACCGCGTTGTGCTCCTTGTGGGGGTCGACGATCACGAGCGCAGCGGGCACGCCGTTCATGTGCTGCACGCCTTCGAGGTTGCGCCGGATCTTGCGTTGCTGGCGCGTGAGGGCGGAGATCATCTTCTTGCTGTAGCGATGAATCTCACCGGTGGCCACGAGTTCGTCGAGTTCGGCTAGGCGCTTGAGGCGCAGGCGCAGGGTTTGGAAGTTGGTCAGCATGCCGCCGAGCCAACGTTCGCTCACGAAATGCATACCACATCGTTCGGCTTCAGCCTTCACGACCGAGCGCGCTTGGCGCTTCGTGCCTACGAAGATGATCTCTTTGCCGTCTCGGGCGAGTTGAACGACAAATTTGGACGCGGCGATGAGGCCGCGGATCGTTTCGCGGAGGTCGATGATGTGGATCAGGTTTCGCTTGCCGTAGATGTAGGGAGCCATTTTCGGGTTCCATCGGCTCGCCCGATGCCCGAAGTGCACTCCTGCTTGTACAAGCTCATCGGCTGTAACGAGAGGCAAAACAGATCCTCCAGAAACGGTTCTACAATAACAACAACAACAACACATGAATGTGCTCGTACGACACTGCGTCGCCGGCTGCACGGAGAAACGCCATTATAGCCCCAGAAGCCGCTCTGTCAAGGCGAGAGGCCCAGTTCTTTTGCCAGGTCCAGCACGGCCGGGTCTTCGGGAGACAGGCGCCGCGCGCGGTGGGCGTAGTAGGCGGCTTCCTGTCGCTCGCCGCGAGCGAGTAGCGTCTTGGCCATGGCCAGCGCCGCCTCCGACGACTGCGGGTCTGCGCGAAGGGCTTCGCGCAGCCGCGTCTCAGCCTCTGCCATGTCGCCCCGCCGAGCGGCCACCTCGGCGAGCACGACGTAGGCATGGTCCATGTTGGGCTCGGACTCGATCGCGCGCTTGGCCGCGGCACAGGCTTGGTCGAGGTCTCCCCAACGGAGGTACCCGTCCGCGAGCGCGGTGTAGGCCACGCCCCGCGGCGTGGGTTGAGGGTCGGCAAGCACGGACTTGAACGCACACCGCTCGGCCTGGCCCATGTCGCCGCGGCCCGCGGCGTCGATGGTCTCGCGCAGGAAGTACGTCGACCGGGCCACGTTCGCGCTCCGGCACCAGAAGCTGAAGGGTTCGAGCTTGCCCGTGTAGTCCCGGCCCGCCCACAAGCACACGCCGAGTCCAGCGGCCGCGAGCACGAGCGCCAAGGACTGCCTTGTTAGCCGGCGCCGGCGCAACGGCGCGCTCTCCAGCCCGATGGCCGCGCCCACGACAAGAGGCACGATGATGGGCGCGACGTAGTGGCTGCGCTGGAAGCCGGGCACGCCGACGAAGAGGAAGATGAGCAGGGCCGTGAGCGCGAAGAACACGGCCTCGCGCCGGCGCAGCCAGGGCGCCAGCAGCATGAGGAAGCCGCTCGCACAGAAGACGGCGAAGAGGAGATGCGCGTAGTTGGCAAACAGATACGGCAGCAGCCACCCGCGGCCGTGGAGCACGATCTCCAGCGCCAGCCCGAAGTAGCGCGCGAGGTTCTGGTCGCGCAGAGCCGCGAAAAGCGCGGCCTCGGAGTGGGTGGCCATGGCCACGACCACACGTAACGCCATGACGCCCAGTCCGGCTGCGATGGCCACCAGAGCCCACCCCGCGGAGCGCTTGGGCTGGCGGAAGACCGCGACGTGCGCGGCCGCGGCGAGGCAGAAGAGCGGCGTCGCGTAGTACTGGGTCAGCGTCGCCAGCACGATGGCCGTCCCGATCAGCCAACCGTCGCCTCGGCTCGCGCCCTCAGGCGCGGCCATGAGGAACGCGGCGATCATGAAGAACATGAGGAACGTTGTGTCCGGGCTCGTGCCCTCGACGCCCGGGCGCACGAACGTGGTGTACGCCAGGAACACGCAGGCCAGCGTGAGAGCTGTCAGCCAACCCAACCGGCCCGACAGCCGGCGCACGGTGATGCAGCAGACGCCGTACGTCACCAGCAGCACCGCGACGAACATGTAGGCCATGCTGCGCATGGACGGCGAGCGGAGGAGCGTCACCGCCAGCGCGTTGAGGCCATGGTGCAGGGGCGGCTCGACGGACGTGTATCCGCCGCCTGGCAGATCCCCTTCGTCGTAGTCGACCGTGTACGGCCACAGGCGGTCGGTCATGCTCATGCTGAGTTCGAACGTCTCGCGTGTGTCCGCGAGGTCGCAGAGGCGAACGATACGCCTGAGCTGCCGAATCACGCCGCTAGGAGTCGAGCCGGCGAGAAGGGCGAATACTTGGCGTTCGCCAGCCGGAGCCGCGCGGAGGCGGAACTCGGTCTCCCCGGGCGGCACGCGCACCGTTGTTGCCAAGACCTGGACGTTCGACCGCTTCTTGTGGTAGTTGCGGGAGTGCAGTTTGCGATTGTATGTGGGCAGCAGCGACGCCGCTGCGACGCGCGTACCTGCTCGCCTGAGTTCCGCCACGGCCGGGTTGGCCCCCAGATTGGCGACCAAGACAGAGAGGCTCGCTTCCTTGGGCTTAGCCGCTGGGTTGTGCACGAGGAGGGGGGCGCCGTCGGGGGGGAGGCGGTACAGTTGAGCGCCGCCGCGCTTGCGCCACTGCCACTTTTCGCCCAATGCCACTCGCACGCGGCAATCGCCGCTCGTGCGCCGGGCCAGTCTGGCGACGCGGCTATAGGCGCTGTCGGGCATGTAGAAATCATCGTCGCACTCCCAGAGACGGTAGGTGCTCAAGACGCCGAGCAGGAGCGCGGCTCCGCACACAAGCGCCGGCGCGAGCGCGGACCGCAGGTTGTTGGCCACCGACTTGCGGAGAAGGAGCCAGCAGCCCGCGATTGGGAACAAGGCCAGCCCACAGGAGCGCAGGAGACGCGCCACTTCCTCAGCCGTCGCCAACTGGAGGCCTCGCAAGATCCAGGATACGGCGAGGCACACCGCGGGCCCGATGAGGGCAGAGGCCACCAGGAAGCGGGCGAGGCTTCCCCGCCTGGAGGCAATGCCCAACACGATGACACTGGGGAAGATGAACACGCCCAAGAGCAACGTTGCCGTTGCGGCCACACCGGAAGACGGCGCCGGAAGGATCTTGTCAGGCGTAAGCAGAATTCTCGCACCCCCACCGTACCACCATGCGCAGAACGCGGCCATCCCCAGCAGCAGCCTCCACGTCCTCCTCGGTTTGCCGCCAGGCATGGGACTCAACGCGACTCACCTCCTATCCCGCGAGTCATGGCGTGCCGTATCTGCGACCCTCGGCCACCGGCGCGTGCTCCGCATCGCCAGCTCCCCTCTTTCTCCGCGCCCTCTGTGCTCTCTGTGGTGGGCCTGCCGTGCTACTCGGCTTCGCCGGCCAGGCGCGCTTCCACGCCGCCGGTTTCGTCGTCGCCGATACTGCCCACCTGGATATCCATCTCGCTGTCGTATTCGACGCGGTCCACCGCGCCGTCTCGCAGCCACACCACGCGGTCGGACTCGCGGATCATCTTCAGGTCGTGTGTGTTGGTGATGATGGTCACGTCCTCTTGGGTCTGGAGGCGCTTGAGGATGGCGATGATCTCTTCCCCCGTCTTGAGGTCGAGGTTGCCCGTGGGCTCGTCTGCGAGGATCATGTGGGGGTCGTTGGCCAACGCGCGTGCGATGGCCACGCGCTGCTGCTGGCCGCCGGAGAGTTCGAACGGCTTGTGGTGGGCGCGATCGCGCAGGCCGACCTGGTCCAGCTTGTCCAGCGCCTTGTCCTCCTTCTCCTCGTTCGTCTCTGGCTCGCCGTAGAAGATCATGGGCAGCATGACGTTTTCGAGCGCGCTCATGACGGGGATCAGGTTGAAGGACTGGAAGACGTAGGCCACGTTCTTGCAGCGCAGGTAGGCGATCTCGTACTGGTCCAGCTTGCTCAGGTCCAGGCCGTCGAAGTAGATCTTGCCGTCCGTCGGCTTGTCCAAGCCGCCGACCATGTTGAAGAGCGTCGATTTGCCCGAGCCGGACGGCCCCATGACCGACAGGTACTCGCCGGCGATCACGTCCAGGTCCACCCCGCGGAGCGCGTGGACCTGCGTCTTCCCGAGGTCGTAGACCTTCGTGACCCCGCGCACTTGCACGATCACGGCCCTGTGATTGAGGTTTGTGTTCTTGTACTTGCGCTCGGTCTCGATCAGCGGGACCGCCAGGTCGGTGTCAGTATCGGCCATGGAAAGGGATCTCCTGAGCGGCGGGAGCCATGCTTGCCGGACTCCCGATGGTGTCTCGATAGGGGCGAGGATTATAGCAGATGCCCCAGGGGGGCTTCAACAAGATTCGCCGGCTGGCGGCCAACTCGTGGCCTGTCACGCCTGAAGTGTCGAAGGTGGGCGCCCGCCATGGGGCGTGAGGCCCGTCAGGGCTTCCGGCGAGGTGTCCAACGGCCAGGCGGAGGCGGCCCTTGCGGGTCGCACTACGAGCGAGGTGCGGTCAACCGAAGTACTCGCGGAGCGCTTCCCGCATCTGTCTGCCGAACAGGCGCCAGTCCGCGCCGAGCGGGGGCTTCTGTAGGCCGGCGGACCAGTTGCAGTTCAACTCGAGGACGCACGCGTCGATGCCGTAACGGCCGTAGAGGCCTTCACCAAAGGAGCCTGGGTTGCAGAAGTTTGGGTCGGTGCTGCCCTCCGTGAACCAGGTATGACGGCGGAGGACGGCCTCCAGCCGCGCCATGTTCGCGAGGTACGGCTCTGCATCCTTTTCGGGACGGCTGATGTGCAGCTTGCCGCCACTGTCGTTGTGCAGGTCGATGGCCAAAGCTGGCCGACACCCGGACTCGATGGCTCGTTCGATCCATGCTTCGAGCGCGTGGTTCTCCGGCGCAAGCCCGGGGGCCGCAGGGAGATCCCAGTTCCGGTTGAGATCCTTCCCTTGCATGTTGAACCGACTCCCCCCGCGCGCAACCCCGTCCTTGTTCGCCATAGGCAAGGCGTGCAGGCAGTACGTCTCTAGGCTCGGCCCTGCATCGTCGGCGAGCAGGCTATCAATCAACCCCTCCAGCAGCCAGTTGCCGCCGGTCTCCCAAGGATGGGCGCGGGCGCGCAGCAACACGTGGTGAGGCGCGTCCGGCCGCCCCACCGACACCAGCTCCAACTCCCGTCCCTCGACAGTCTCGCCAATCGTCTCGATACGGACCAACGCATGGCCGGCGATGGCCTCCAAGAACCGCTCCAGATCGGAAATTCGATAGGGCTCGATGCGGGCCACGTACAGGCAGCCCGTCGCCAGGTGAACCTTCAGCTCCAGACGGTTCTCCTCGATCTTGTGGCCGGCGACCGTACGCCACGCCTTCCCGTCCTCCGATACCGCGCATTGCGTTTCGGGCTGGATCGGGCAACCTGGGCGGCCGTTCCAGATGTTCTCGAAGTTTCGAAGGACGAGCCGGACATCGGACCCCGGGTCGCCTTGGAGTTGGAAGTGCCAATGCAAGACGGCCCGGTTCGGAGACTCTCGTTCGTGGTCGTAGATCATGGCCACGTGCACGGTGCCGTCATCCGCCACGTCCCAGTCAAGTGGCGACGCGTTCTCAAAGCCGGTGCGTAGGTATTGCAGTGGCATGCGAGTTTTCCTGGCAGGTTCATGCGGCGGCGCTTCGCCGGAACAGCGCTACGCTGTCCCGGTGTGGCCTTGGACTCTACCGTCACACGCCCTCGCCATCAAGTTGTCCAGGGCTGCGAACCGCCCAACCCCTACAACAGACGGAGTCCGATTGCTATGCTCTTGCGTGAATGGACTGCCCCCATCGTTGGCTGCGACGAGCACGTGGCATGCGATCCGCACTGTTCGAGGAACCAATGATGCACAAACACATGACTCGCATTTTGAGTGTATTGACCACGATGAGCCTGGCGTTTCCTCTTGCCGCGCTGGGTGCGCCGCAGGAGAGCGACCTGCCTATGGTGGACCGCACCAGGATCAACCCGCTGTTCGACGCGTTCGACGCGATGGATCTCGCCGGCATGCCGACCGGGGACGTTCTCGCCAAGCACGATCCAAACGCGATCGCATGGACCGAGGTCAGCGGCCCCAAGGCCAAGCGCACGTGGCAGGGCAAGAAGCGGGTCGTGATTCGCGATCTCGCGCTGAAGGTCGACTGGCCGACCGGGCCGACTCAGAAGTACGAAGGCACGCTTTTCCTGATCCGCAACTGCGAGGAGGTGTTGGTCGAGAACGTCGCGGTCGTTCACACGAACGCGGACTACCGAGGCCAACACACGTTTCTGATCGAGAACTGCGGGAAGGTGACGATCCGAAACGTGTACAGCGCCGGGGCCATCGACCGGCATCACATCCGGCTCGAAGGCTGCCGCGAGTTCCTCATCGAGCGCGTCGAGATCAGCGGCTGGGACTATGGCGACGCAGGCGTTCGGTGCGGCGGCGGCATCTTTATCAACAACGGCGTCACTCGACCCGATGGCCGCGTGCATCTCTACACTCCGAAGCGTCGGGAACTCGAGTGGGGAGTCATTCGCGATAGCTGGTTCCACGACTATCTCACGCAGGATGGCGGCCCTTGGCGCAACCAAGACGCGATCGGGTTCCACGCGCCTTCGGACGGGCTCGTGTTCAACTGCGCGTTCGACCGCTGGCTCGCGGGCGACGGCGCGATCGACGATTCGCATCGAAGACACGACCCGGCCTACCGAAACAAGGTGCACCGCATCGAACGATGCCTGTTCCGAGACTGCCGGCTCGTCAAGACGGACGGAGCGAAGGGCTCGCCGGACTGCGTGATCGTGTGGGCGAACAACGTTTACATCAATACCTGGCTTGCGGACTATCACAAGGGCTGGACGAACTGGCATCTCCACGAGACCTATCTGTTCGAGAAGCCCATGCCCGTGTTCGTCAAGAACTGGGGCATGCGCGACGGCCTCACCGTCTTCGCGAACGGTCTGCTCTGTGCACAGCAGGGCGCGGACGTGGTATATTGGCAGAGCGGCAAGGCGACCGCCGAAGGATATCGGCTGTTTCGGGCGCGGCACATGCTTTACGCTCTGCCTGAGCCGCGCTACTGGATGCGCGGTCTTGGCGTTGAGTTCAGGGATCGCAAGGCCTGGCTCGCGGAGGGATTGGACACCGGCGGCAGGGTGTCTGCCGGCCCCCCCGGATTTGTTGACGTCAAGAGCAGAGACCTTCGCATTCGTGCGAACTCGCCCGCAGTAGGTTTTGGCGCTCCCTTGTTTCTGAATCCCAAAGACAGAGCGCTGAGAGTGACGCGAGACTTCAACGGCCGGCCGCGGCCGGCGCGGCCCGCGGCGGGGGCGTTCGAGCCGGGCCGGTAGGCGTTTGAAGGACCGCGTTCGTCGATTGCGAAGTGCTTGATTGCACGCGGAGCGCGGCGGAAGACCGTGCGGCCAGAGAAAGGGACGAGTGGATGAGCACGCGAGAGAGACCCTCTGTCCCGGGCTACGTGTTGCTGGTCAGTGCGGCGGATCTACTGGGTCCGCGATCACAACCTCAGCCTGATTGGGATTCCTCCCAAGGCCAGACAAGACGAGGCGTGGCGACCAAAATGCAAGCCCAACTCAGATGGATCCACTTCGGCCTCCTCTTCTCGGCAGTCGCCTCGCTCGCCCACGCGGCGTCGGTGCAGGAGATGCTCGACCACGCGGTCAAGACTGGCGCGGCGAAGGTCGTACTGCCCAAGGGCCGCGTCGAGGTCGATGGCCGGCTCATGCTCCACAAGGCCAATGGCCTCGTCATCGAGGGCCATGGCACGACGCTCGTCTTCGGGAATCTCCGCAGCACCGGCTGGCTGTTCTATTCATGCCGCAACGTCACCCTCCGCGGCTTCGCCATCGACTACGACCCGCTGCCGTTTGTCCAGGGCCGTATCACCAGCCGGTCCGACGATGGCAAGCGGTATGACTTCACGGTGTGCGTCGGCTATCCGGGCCTGCGAAAGGAAGACGCCAAGTACTACCGGCAGGGCTACATCTTCGAGCCCAAGCGCCGGCGGTGGAAGCCGTGGGTGCCGGACATCTACGCCCGACGGGTCGAGATCATCGACGAGCGCCGCGGCCGGTTTGTCATGGGCTATGTGCCCGCGCAGCACAAGCGGATCGAGGTCGGCGACCGCATCGTGCTGACGATCCGTGCCGGCGGTGCGATACGCATGAACGACTGCGAGAACGTGCGCATCGAGGACGTGACGTTCCTCGCCGCGCCGGGCGCCGCGTATCTCGGCCGCTACATGCGCGGGGACAACTACTACCGCTACACCATCGAGCCCGGCCCGCCTCCGCCCGGTGCGACAGAGCCGCGCCTCATCTCGACTTGCGCGGACGGCCTCAACATCGCGTTCGCGACGAAGGGCCCCACCATCGAGCGCTGCAAATTCTCGTTCATGGGCGACGACTCGGTGAACCTACACGGTGTCACGTTCGTCGTGGTGGGCAGGAAGAGCCCGACCGCAGTGCTCGTCGCGTGGCCGTACACGCGAGAGTTCCTCCACACGGTCATCCCCAGAGGCGCGACCGCGCGGCGGCTGCGCCCAGGCAGCTACGAAGTGCTCGGCAGGGCCAAGGTGGCCGGCTTCACGCCGCTCAAGGAGCGCACGCCGGAGCAGCTCGAGAGGATCCACGGGGTCTGGCCGAGGAGTGCGAGGAGCGAGCCCACTCGCGGCACGGTGTTCCAACTCAGCCTCGAAGGGCCACTACCGGCCGAGCCGGGCGAGTTCATCGACGTCATCGAGAACAACGCGCCGGGCTTCGTGATCCGGGACTGCACGTTCGAGGACCACCGCGCCCGGGGCTTGCGCATCATGGCGTCGCACGGCGTGATCGAACGCAACACCTTCCGCCGGCTCAAGATGAACGCCATCAGCATCGGCGCGGAGTACGGCTTTTGGCGCGAAGCCGGGTGGACCGAAGGCGTGACGATCCGCAACAACATCATCGAGGACGTGTGCCGCGACGCGGCGCTGCACAGTGGCCGCGCGTACGTGCTCGGCGCGATCAGCGTGTTCGGCCGCAGTGATCTCCAGGCCAAGTTGCCGGTGTGGCCGGGCAACCGCAACATCGTGATCGAGAACAACGTGATCCGTGACTGCCCCGGCGCGGGCATCTTCGTCGCCGCGGCCAAGGGCGTGCAGGTGCGCGGCAATCGGCTCGAGCACGTGCTCTACAATCCCGGCGAGAACGCCGGCCGCGATCTGGGCTTGAGCGTGCGCGACGCGATCGACGTGCGCCACGCGCAAGACGTCCAAGTCGACGGAAACGAACTGGCCAACGTTCGCGTCGAGCCGGCGAAGCGACCGTAGGGACCGTAGCCGAGGGCCTCGCGCGGCCGTTGGCCGCAACCCGCAGAGCGGCAAGGCGACCCTCGAAGGCTATCGCCTGTTCCGGGCTCGAAACATGCTTTACGCGCTGCCTTCGCCGCGCGACTGGATGCGCGGGCTTGGCGTTGAGATCAAGGATCGCAAGGCCTGGCTTTCGGAGGGGTTGGACACCGGCGGCAGGGTGTCTGCCGGCCTGCTCTTTACCCACATTTGAAGGACGACCGCGGCCGGGCGCGGGGATCGGAAAGGCAGAGGGAAGGGGAGAATGGTGGGTTTGGGCGCCTTGTTCCCAGGGTAGCGGCCTGCGGCCGCAACCCTGGGCTGTCATACGGGACCCCTTTGGGGTCCGGGAGGCCGCACGAGAGCGACCTCGCAAGAGTTCGGAAATGTGGGTAAAGAGCAGTGTCTGCCGGCCCATCCGGGTTTGTTGACGTCAAGAGCAGAGACCGCCGCGTTCGTGCGAACTCGCCCGCAGTAGGTTTTGGCGCGCCCTCGTTTCTGAAGCCCAAAGACAGAGCGCTGAGAGTGACGCGAGACTTCAACGGCCGGCCGCGGCGGGGGCTTTCGAGCCGGGCCGGTAGTCGCTTATCGGTTTGCGAACGACAACATGTTGTCGATGCGCTCCGTTGTGGAGTGCGCCGGCTCGACGGCGCTTTGGCTGGCAGCGCGTAGCGCTGCTTTGCATCCGCACACGCGCGATCCGTTCGCCAGCGACAGGCGAGAAGCTAAAGCGGCGTCAAGCCGCCGCACTCCACATGGGCTGCGGCGCAGCCGCCCCTTTCTCGTAGCGAAGTCTGCAAAAAAAGCGTAGAGTCTGAGTCGTCAGGAACCGTCGGGAAAAACAGGAAGCGGCCCATCCGGAGCGGATCCCGAAGCCTCGGGACCGTCCGTCGGAACGCGAAGGCGTTCCGCTCCCAGGCTCCAGCCAACACAACCCAAGGAGACCCCAACGTGAACCGACATGCCATTTCGCTGTTTCTGATCTTCGCCTCAGCTCCATGCCTCTGGGCCGCGGACTATTTCGTCGCGCCCAACGGCCACGACTCGGCGCCCGGCAGCCTCGCCCGGCCTTTCCGCACGATCCAGCACGCGGCCGATATCATGCGGCCGGGCGACACGTGCTACGTGCGCGGCGGGACTTACCGGGAGACGGTAACGCTCAAGCGCAGCGGCCGGGCCGGCGCACCCATCCGTTTCCGCGCCTACCCCGGAGAGATTCCTCTGCTTGACGGCACAGAGCCGATCACCGGCCGATGGCTCAGGCACAAAGGATCGATCTACAAAACGCGCACGCCGCGCAAGTTCGAGCAACTGTTCGTGAACCGGCGCATGATGCTCGAAGCGCGCTGGCCCAACACGACCTTCGACAAACTGCTCACCCGCGAGGGCTGGGCTACGACCGGCCCCAAGAGTACGTATCAGAAACTACACGACCCCGAACTCGCTCAGACCGGCATCGACTGGAACGGCGCAACCGCGGTGCTCAACATCGCGCACCAGTTCTGGACATGGAGCCGCCCAGTGCTCAATTACAAGAAGGGCGGCGACACGTTCGAATACAAGATCAAGATGAACCCGTTCCACAGCAAGCGTACGCACTGGTGGGCCGACGATTTCTACTACCTCATGGGCAAGCTCGAAGCGCTCGACGCGGCGACGGAGTGGTTCCTGGCCGACGACGGCACGCTCTACCTCTGGCCGCCCGAGGGCGTGGACCTGAGCCAGGCCAAGGTGGAGGTGAAGGCCCGCGACTACGGCTTCTTCGGCAAAGGGCTGAAGCACGTCGAAATCTCGGGGTTCCACTTCTTCGCGTGCACGTTCGCGCTCGAAGATTGCCAGCAGTGCGTGGTGGAGCACTGCCAACTGCTCTTCCCTTCGTTCGTGCGCGGAGTGCCCGACGCGGACGAGCCGCGGCGAAAGAGCGCGGGCACCCACGTGACCGGCGAGGACAACGTGGTGCGCAACTGTAGCCTCGTCCACTGCGCCAACTACGGCATTCGCGTCCGCGGCCGGCGCAATCGGGTCGAGAACTGCCTGATCCACGACGTGAACTGGAGCGGCACGCTCGCCTACACCGGCATCGCACTCACCGGCGACCGCAAGGATGAACGCGCGATGAACGTCGCGAGCCACAACACCGTCTACAACGTGGGCAACACGATCATCGTCAGCAGCGCCAACCGCTACGGCGTGGTGGAGTACAACCACGTGCACCACGGCGGGCTCATCTGCGCGGACGTGTCGCTCATCTACACGAGCATGCCCTACGCCATGGGCAACGAAATCCGCTACAACTGGGTGCACGATAGCCTGTCCCCGAACAACTCGCTCGGCATCCGCGGCGACGACAAGACCCGCGGCATGCGCGTACACCACAACGTCGTGTGGAACATCCACGACGTGGGCATCATCGTCAAAGGCGGGCTCAACCGCATCTATAACAACACCTGCTTCGCCAACGGCGCGTGCGACATCATGTTCATGTCCGGCCGCGAACCGGATAAGTGGTGGCAGAAGTGGGTGAAGGCGTACGAGCACCAGAACGAGGATAGTTTGCTCGTCAACAACTGCGCGCCCGTGATCGCGTCCGTCCGCCGGCGCCGCGACCCCGGCTTGCCCGGCGACCACTCGAACAACTACACCGGCGGCGCGCCGAAGCTCGCCAACCCGGCAGCGCTCGACTTCCGCCCGCGGGCCGATTCGCCGCTCGTGGACGCAGGCCGCGCGGTCGAGGGAGTGACCGCGCCGTTCAAGGGGAAAGCGCCGGACATCGGCGCGTACGAGTTCGGCGGCGAACGCTGGCTGCCGGGCCATCGCAACGGCGTATGGGTCACCCGCCGGGCCGGCGGCGGGTTGCAGGCCGCGCTTGATATGCCCATCAGCGAGCCTGCGCGCGTCGCGGTCGTTAGCAACGGCCGGCGGCTGGTGTGGCTCGCGTTCACGCCCGCGGACTGGATGCAGCCGCAGGCGTTGCCCACGGGAGCGGTAGGCGCGCTTGGGTTCGAAACCGCGGACTGGGGCGCCGCGCACGTCGCAGACACGCGGGCGGTCACCCCTCTCGCCGGCGCGCAGGCCGCGTTCGAGCGGCCTGACACCACGACCGCCAAGGGCTGGAGACCCCGCTACCACTACGAACGCACGTTTCAGCCCGAAACCCTCACGAAACCCATTGCGCGGGCGTTCAAAACGACGCGGCCTCCGGCCATCGACGGCCGCGTGGGCCGGAGCGAATGGCCCGGCTGGTCGCCCGCGCGCGCGCTGCCACTCATCAGCCTGAGGGCGAAGCCCAGCCAAGCCTATCCCGCTGTGGGCTACGGTTATGCGTTGTTCGACGAAAACAACCTCTACATCGGCGTGCGCATCCGGCGCACGCCCGGCGAGGCCTTGAAGCAAACAGGCGGCGCGTGGGGCGAAGACGACGGCGTGGAGGTCGACTTCTGCACGGTCGCGGGCAAGACGCCGGGGCCCGTATTTGTGCTCCACGGATTGCCCTCGGGCACGTTCGAGAGCGTGACGGACGGCGGCGCGTCGAGCGCGGACGCGGCGCGCATGGCCGCGGCCGTGAAGTACGCCGCGCACGCCGGCTCAGCCGAATGGACCGCGGAGTTTCGCATCCCCTTCGCCGCCATGGCCGCGCCCGCCGGCGAGCTGAAACGCTTGCGGTTCAACGTGGGCGCCCGAAGCAACGCGGCGGCCGGCGGCCCGTGGTTCGCGTTCCAGAACACAGGAGGCCCGAACTACGACGTGGACCGCGCCGCGCTTCTTGTGCTGCGCCCGGCTGTGGCCGCGAACGCGGCCAACCTGCTCAAGAACGGCTCCTTCGAGTCGGCCGACCTGAGCGCGTGGCGGCTGACGAGCAACTCCCGCGAGCCGATCCCCAAAACCGTAGCCCGCCGTGTGCGCGAGGGCCGGGACGGGGGCTGGTGCATGAAGCTGGAGTGCGGCGACGCGGCCCTCATGAAGCGCCGCGTGTTCAAGTGGGTGCACGCGCTGCCCAGCACGCTCGGCCCGGGCCAGTATAGCCTCTCCTTCGACGTGCGCGTGCAGGGCCTCAAACCCCGCGGCCCAATGGGCAGCTTCAACGCCTACCTGCACGTGAAGCGCGGGGGCAAGTCCGGCGCCAACCTCGGCCAGCAGGACAGCCTCATCGACGCGCCCAACCTCCCCTGGACGCGGCGGGAAATCGTCGTCACCGTGAACAAAGGCGACATCCTCTCGATGGTCTCGCTTCAGCTTCACCGAGCGACCGGCGCGGTGTGGTTCGACAACGTCTCGCTCGTGCGTTGCGGCCCCACGAAGGTTCGGTGATTCTGAGGAGCCACGTAGTAGGGCGATTCATCGCCGTCGGTTGGGCAGGAGAGACGGGCGATAAATTGCCCTACTACAAGCCTCGTCGCCTTGCGCCGCACACATCGGCAACGTGTTGTCGTTCGCGAGCCGGCAAGCGGCTACTTCTGGTACCATTTCACCCACGCCACCACCTTGCCGCACAGGGAGTTGGCGTAATCTGCGGTCAGGCGTCCTCTGGCTTCCGCGTCGCCTTTGAGGTACGCGTCACAGAACGCTAGCATGATGGGGAACTGGATGCGCCGGGTGTCGGCTCGGGCAGGCGAAGGGAAGAAGCGGGCCTTCGGGTTGTGCGCGAAGGAGAGGTGGTCGGCCTTGTCCAGCCAGAGCAGATACTTGTCGCCGGGGGGCATGAGCTTGAACGCCTCCAAACGCGTCTCGGCCGGCAGCATCTGCCCATCGCTGCCAAGCTGTTCGTCCTTGGTCCCGCTGAAGCAGAGGATCGGCCGGTCGATGGTCTTGTAGCTCTCCTTGCTGAACCCCCACGCGCCCGGCCCTTGGGGCGACATGGCCACGCCGATGGAGACTCGCGGGTCGCTGAGGTCGCCGGCGAGTCCCTTGCCTGGCGGCACGGGCGGATCGAGATGGTCAAGAGTCGGCCGGGCGCCGCAGACCACGAGCGTCGTGTAGGCCCCGTAGGAATGCCCGAGCACCGCGATCTTGTCCGTTTGGATGCGTCCCTCGAGTTGCGGAAGCGTGCGGTTCCACTCGATGGCGCGGTCGATGGCGAAGCTCACGTCTTTCGGGCGTTCGAGCATGGCCTTGGGGTCGGTGGTGATTCGCTTCAGCATCTCGTCCAT
This sequence comes from Planctomycetota bacterium, assembly GCA_024278415.1. The sequence goes on from JAJRTI010000234.1 coordinate 17,804, forward strand.
TCGCTGGCGGAACGCGCCCTTGGCCTTCGCCATGTGCTCCTTCGCTTTCAAGCTATTGCTGAACACGTGCTCGATGCACACCGCCACGTACCCGTGGCTTGCGAGATACTTGGCTTCGTCGATGTGCGAATCCCACGTGCCCATGCCGCCGTGGGAGAAGATCAGCAAGGGAAACGCGCCGTCGCCCACCGGGTAGTGCACCTTGAGGGGCACGGAGCGGCCGCCGCGTTTGGCATCCTTGAGATTGGGGAACTCGATCTGCTTCACCGCGAACGTTGCACGCGCGGCGCGGCGACGCGGTGTCGCTTGGCTTTGGCGTCGCGGCTTGATCCGGCGCGCGTGGATTTCGTCGAACAGATCACAGGCCTCGCGCCAGAGGCCGCGGCCGGTCCTGATCGTGTCTCCGAACTCCAGGTGCGTGTCGTTCTCGCCCGTGTAGGCCGGCCACTGGGGGAGGCCGCCGCCGTTCGGGTCGCCTGTTTGCCCGAAGCGGAGCCACGCGGCGTGCATGGCTTGCGACAGGGCCGCGTCCGTTCGGTCTGTGCCGAAGCCGCGGAGCGTCTTGAACACGTAGAACACCTCCGCGCCGTGTGTCGCGCCCATCCGCGTGCGTTTCGCTCCGGGGGAGACGCGCGTGAAGTGGTAGAGCCACACGGGCGATTGCTGCGATGCCAAGAGGCGCGCCATGCGCCGCGCGCCGGATACGAACACCGACACGGTGACCACCTTCGTCAGCATGGGCCGGACCTCGGCGTCTGTCGCGGCCGGGAACAGGGCCCACACGCGCGGCGCGTCCTGCTGGAAAAGGCGGCGTAGGAGGAAGCGGTACCCGATTGCCCGGCGGACGGGGAGCTGCCGCAGGAAGAGCGTGCCTTCGTCCGCGTTCGTGCCGAGTATGACGGGCACGTCGTTGTGCTTGCCGGCGGCGACCCTGTCCGCGGGCGGCTCCGGCAGCGCGTACCCGTCGACGCACGGCCAGAATTGCTGCCCTTTGCCGAACAGGCCCACCCGCGGCCGCGCGGCTGCCAGCAATTCCTCCGGCGACTTGGCCCGAAGCGCCGCGGCAGTCTCCGGCGAGCCGGAAGCGGGCTTGTCGATGCCGAGGCGCTTCGCGATCTCGACCCCGGCGGCCTCGGCCGACGGTCTTGGCCCCGCGCGGCCGCGCAGCACCTGAGTGGCCGCGGCGACTCCGCTCTCCATGATGGCGCGTTGGAACAGGCCCTTCGCGAGCGGGGAGGCGAGCAGGCAGCCGACCGACACGGCGCCGGCCGATTCGCCGAAGATCGTGACGTTCTTGGGATCGCCGCCAAAGGCCGCGATGTTCCGCTGCACCCACCTCAGCGCGGCGATTTGGTCGAGCATGCCATAGTTGCCCGAGACTCCGTGACGCGACTCCGCGCTCAAGGCTGGATGGGCGAGGAAGCCGAATGGCCCGAGGCGGTAGTTGAGGGTGACCAGTACCGCGCCGCTGGCCGCGAAGTGCCGGCCATTGAAGATCGACTGTGCGCCGCTGCCGATGGTGAAGCCGCCTCCGTGGATCCACACCATGACCGGCCGCTTGTCCCCCGCGTTGGCCGCGGTCCACACGTTGAGATACATACAGTCCTCGCTCTTGGCTCCCCGCACGTCCGGGATGATCGTGCCCGGCGGCTGCGGGCAAGACGGGCCGAACTTCGTGCAGTCGCGCACGCCGTCCCACGGCTCGACCGGCTGGGGCGGCCGCCAACGCAGCTTGCCGACCGGCGGTTGGGCAAAAGGGATGCCGAGGTAGGCGCGCACGCGGCGCTCAACCGAATCGACTTTCCCGCGGATCTGCCCGGACTCGACCTCGATCGCCGCGGCTTGCTGGGGCTCGCCTGGGGCGGCCACAATTGACTGTGCGCCCACCAGTAGAGCGGCCGCGATGGCCCACGCGGACGAACATGTTCTGCGGCCTGGCATGTTGTGCTCCTTCCGGTATTGGTGGGAGATCAGACAGGCTCGGTCCAGGCCGACGCCGCGCGCATGCTAACAGCATGTTCCTCCCTGTGCAACGCATCCGGGGGATACCCGTGGAGCCCCAATGCTTGCCGATCGCGCACACGGGCGCGGTCTTCCATCCGAGGGAAACTGCCATGGTCCCCACCGTTCGCCTCGGCATCAGTGTCTGCGGCCGCCCACGGCCCGCCGCGTCAGGCGCGCTTGTTGCCCCGCACGTAGCATTCGTCGACGTAGGGCTTGGCGAGGTCGGCGAATTCTTGGAGGGTCTCGACGTGGTAGGGCTTCACGTCGAGCAGCGACTTGTCGAGCAGGTTCTGCGGGCGAAAGGGCTGGAGCACGAGCCGTTTCGCGCCGGCGATGTCCTTGGCGATGGCCTCGATGTCCTCGCCGTTCGTGAACTTGGGGCAGACCGTGGTGCGGAACTCGTAGCCGACGCGGCCCTCCATCAGCAGGTCAATGCACTCTCTGATCGCGGAGATGTCAACGTCAACGCCGGCCACCTCGCGGTACTTGTTCCAGTCGAGCGGCGCCTTCACGTCCATGGCCACGAAGTCCACGAGGCCGTCGTCAATGAGCTTGGCGAGCTTCCGCGGGTTCGTGCCGTTGGTGTCGAGCTTGGCGCCCACGCCCCGGCCCTTGATGGCCCGCAGGAGATTGGGGAGAGTGTCGTGAAGGAGGGGCTCGCCCCCGGTCACCACCACGCCATCGAGCCAGCCCTTGCGCTGGTCGATGAGGCCAAACACCGCGTCGAGCGGGATCGTTTCTGGGTCGGGCGACGCGCGGAGCAGGTGCGCGGCGTGGCAGTAGTGGCAGCGAAGATTGCACATAGGGAGGAACACGATCGCGGCGATCATGCCCTCCCAGTCGATGAGCGTGTTCTCGATCAGGCCCCGTATGGGCGGGAACGGGTCGGTCTCAGCCATGTTCGGCCATGACCAACTCGCGGATGCCCTCGGTGGGGGGGATGACGCCGTCCCAACGGACCAACTCTTCCTCTTCGGTTTTTCGCACGATCGTGGTGGGGATGTTGAACACGTCGTTGAATGCGCCTTCGGCCATGCCGTCGGGCGTGCTCATGTCCACGAACGAGACGGGGACCTGTTCGCCGACGCCCCATTTCTGCATGAAGTGGGAGACCTTATTCTTGGTGGTCTTGCACTTTGCGCAGCCGGGCTTGCCGTAGATTTCGATCCTCATGATGTCGGACCTCCTTGCAGGTGGTGTGGGGGGGGATAGAGTGTGGGGCGTTACTCGTTGTCTCCAACGCCCAAGAACGCGACCCATGTGCCAAGTTTCGCGAGGCGTTGGAGCGGAAGGCCTTCGCCTTTCGTGTGGTTGCCTACCCTTGGTACGGGATGCGAAGGCATTCCGATCCGCCTCGTCGGTTTGAGGCGAAGCGTCGTTATCAGGCGGCGGACGAGGCCGTCCGCCGCGAGTGGCCTACGCTAGGCCGTGACGGTTTTGCGCAGGCCTGCGACCGAGTAGTTGCCGGCCTGTCGGTCTTTCAGTTCGCCGATCTTGGATTGGTTCCAGTTGTTGACGCGGCTGTAGTAGCCGACGATGCGCGTGACACCGTACACGTCCTCCGATTCGCAGTACGAGCAGGTGTCCACGAGTTTGCCGATCATCTTGTTGCAGGCGCGGCAAACGGTGAATTCGGGCGAGATGGTGAGCTGCGCGCACTGGCTTTTCTCGAACGTCTTGGTCACGAGGTTCTTGATGCTCTCGGCTGGCGGGCGTTCTTCGCCCACGAACGCGTGGATGATGGCGCCGGACTCGATCATCTGGTGGAACTTGCTCTGCTTCATGACGCGTTCGAGCATGTCCACCGGTGCGTCTGCGCGCATGTGGATGCTGTTGGTGTAGTAGTACTGGTCGTTCTCCACGTCACCCTTGATGACGCGTCGCGCCTGCTCGGGGAAGCTGCGCATGTCGATCTTGGCCATGCGCCGCGTGGCGCTTTCGGCGGGGCTCTCTTCGAGCGTGATTTTGATGCCGAGTTTTTTGGCTTCGTCTTTGGCTCGGAAGTGCATGTAAGAGATGACCCGAAGGCCGTACTTGAGCGCTTCGTCGGACTCGTGCAACTCCTGCCCGGTCATGTGCTGCACACACTCGTTGAGCCCCACGAGGCCGATGATGTAGGTCGCCGCGTCGAGGTCGACGTACGGCCGTCCGTCCATGGCCTCTTTGGCGATCTCCCACAGCGGCATGTGGGGGGCGGACATGAGCTTGCTGATGAACTGGCGTTTCTGGAGGTGGGCCTTGACGGCGATGTCGATGCCTTTGTCGATCTCTTTGCACAGATCTTCGAAGCTGCCGCCGTTGGTGCGGAACGCGGCTTGGGGCAAGTTGACGGTGACGTTTTGGAACCCGCAGAAGCGCATGCTCTCCGGGTGGGTGATCATGTACGTGTCGTCGATGGTCGTGCGCAGGCGGCAACAGGCGGACAGGGTGACCTCGTCGCGGTCGAAGATGAAGTAGGGCACGCCATTGTCGCTCGCCATGTCGCAGGCGTATTCGAGCAATTCGACTTGCTTGGGGTCGCTGAGCGTTTCTTCGGTAATGTGGAGGTCGCACTTGGGGAATGCGAAGAGGTGGCCGTACTGGTCGCCCTTGTGCCACACATGGAGCATTGCCTTGAGGAAGCGCTGGGCGATTTCCTCGTAGTCGCTGTACGTCTTGCCGTTGTACTCGCCGCCGGGGCCTATGGCCGGCACGTCCTTGAGGTAGCCGGGCACGCCGGTGTGCACGTTGAAATCGAGGAACAACGTCTGGCCGCCGCGGCTGAACGCGCTTTGCGAGCCGCTGAAGATGAGATGCTGGGCCTCCTGGAGCATCTCGCCGTCATCCATGTCTTCGAGGTACGGTGCGTAGAAGATGTTGATGTAGCCCACACCGAGCGCGCCGGCGTAGTAGGCTTGCATGGACGCGAGGAAGGTGTTGAGGTGGCCCGTGAGGGTGCGCGCGTGCTTCGCGGGTGCGCTCGACGTGTCGAGGTTGCCTAGGGAGAGGCCGTACTTTTTGAGGTATTCAAGCGAGTGCGACGAGCAGTAGACTCGCGTGGGGTAGCCCAGGTCGTGCAGATGGACCATGCCCTGCAAGTGGGCCTCGGCCACATCCTTGCTGAACACTTCCTGGAGCGCATACTGCTTGAGCGTGTTCTCCGCGATGGCCAGGTTGATGGCCTCGGGATTGTTGCGGGTGATGTTGCTGTTCTCTTTGCTCTTGGAGAAGATCGTCTGCTCCAAGTCGTACTTGGGCATGCCGATGACGGCCTGCTTCTCGAGCGTGGCCTCGTGGCCGCGCTCGAACAGCTCGTTGTCGACCAATTCGCGGATGAGTGCGGTGGAGATGCGCTTGAGGCCGGACTCGAAGACGCGCTTTTCCACGGCGCTCGCGATCTCCCATGCCACGTCAGTGGGCATGTCGGCTTCGGTCTCGAGGGCTTGGGCGATCTTCGCCTTGTCCCACTTGAGCAGTTCGTCCTTGGCGCCGGTGTCGACCAGCAGGCTCATGTCGGTCGTGTTCCGGCCATTCGTGGTGCGTTTGCGCACGCGCAGGGCCTCCCGCGCCCGGGTGCGCCTCTCGCGGTAGAGGATGTAGGCCTTGGCCGTGCGCGCGTGGCCCGTCTCGATGAGGACCTTTTCGACCATGTCTTGGATGTCTTCGATGCCGGGCTGGTCGCCGTTGTTGTAGTGCTTCTGGAGGAAGAGCGTGACCACACCGGCCAGTTCTTCGGCCATGGAGCGGTTCTCGCCGCCTTCGGCTTGAGCGGCTTTGAAGATGGCGTCGGCGACTTTGCGCTCGTCGAAGGGGACCAGGCGGCCGTTACGTTTCTGGACGTGCGTGATCGTGTTCATTTCGGGCTCCTTGCAATGCCTAGTGATCTGCAACCAAGGGCTGGTGGCCTGGTCGGTTGTGTGCGTGGCTTTCGGTGGGGGGATTGTCCTTGTGGGCTGTGGGGGGAGTGTCGCTCCGAGTCTTTGTGTGGGGGGAGGCCTGAGCGGCGCCGGCCTCCCGCGCCCCCGGGGCGCTATGGCCCTTTCTTGTTCCCCATGACAGCAGCCGACTCCTTGATGAAGTCGCTGATGTCTTGGAATTCTCGATACACCGACGCGAATCGGACGAATGCCACCTTGTCCACGTCTTTCAGCTTCTGGATGACCTGCTCGCCGATGTAGCGAGAGTCCACTTCCTTGTCAAACTGGTCGAAAATGTCGGCCTCGATCTCGTCGACCATGGCGAGGAGCGTATCGGTCGCTACAGGGCGCTTTTCGCAGGCCTTTTGGAGGCCGTTGAGAATACGCTCGCGATCGTAGGGTACCCGGCTGCCGTCTTTCTTGACGACGCGAAGCGGCGCTTCTTCGATCTTCTCGTAGGTTGTGTAGCGCCGGCCGCATTCCAGGCACTCGCGCCGGCGGCGGATGCTGAATCCGCCACTGGACGACCTTGAGTCAATAACCTTGTCGTTGTCCTTCTTGCAGAAGGGGCATTTCATACGGCGGAATCCAGGTCAAATGGCCAACGAAGTCAAAGAATAGCACGACACAGCACGCCCATATGCTGTGCTTCATGCGTCAAGCGAACACAATATATAGCGTGTGCTCGTGTCGTTGTCAAGCCGAACCTTGCGCGGTTTTGTGTGCTTTTCGTTTGTTTTTTGCCAAAAACAACTTTATTTGGCGATGTTTGGCTGATTTCAGAATTGGGAGCATGGCGTCCCCATGGCCTTCCGCCCTCCGATTCGCTGAGTATGTTACAGCCGCACATAGTGGGCGTATCTGGAGATCGGCGGCCACCCTTGGCTCACGCGCACACGACCTCGGCCTCCTCCGGAGAGCCCTTCACAACCGCTCCGTCGCCGACCGTCGCACCCGGGCCCACGACCGCGTGGAACACGCTGGCGCCCGCGCCGACCCGGGCGCCGTCCATGACGACCGCGTGCCGCAGCGTCGCGGCTTCGCCGACGTGTGCGCCCTCGCCCAAGCAGACGTTCTCCCTGAGCTGGGCGTAGGGCCCGACCTTGGCGCCCGCGGCAATCGCGCACAGGGCGTCTACCTGCGCATCGGACGCCACGACCGCGCTGTTGTCGATAGCCGCCGCACCGCCCTTGCAGCGCTCGGCCAGAAGCTCCTCGTTGATCGCAAGCAGGTTGGCAGGAGAGCTGACATTCGACCAGTACCGCTCGATCGCCCAGGCCTCGACCGGCCGGCCCTCGTTGATGGCCATGTCGATGGCTTGGGTGAGTTCGAACTCGCCCCGCTCGGAGGGCTGGAGCCTGTGGAGCTGGTCGAAGATCGCCGGCCGGAATGCGAACATGCCGGCGCTGTCGTAGTTCGTGGCCGACGTGCCGGGCTTGGGCTTCTCGATGACCTTGCTGACGCGCCACTGGTCATCCGCGTACACGGCCGCGCCCTGCCAGGGGTCGTCGACCACGCGCACGGCCAGCAGTGCGTCGCAGTCCCGGTCGAGGAGGCGGTTGGCGAACGAGACGTAGAAGTCGGGGTGCACGATAATGTCGGCGAACGCGAGCACGAACGGATCGTCGCCCACGAACTCCTCGCCCATGAGCGTGGCCGCGCCGGTGCCGTTTGCGATCTGCTGCTCCAGGTAGGCCACGTCCACGCCGAACCGGCGGCCATCGCCGACGTACGCGCGCACCTTGTCGGCCATATACCCGACGATGACCGCGACCTCGCGGACCCCGGCCGCGCGCAGGCTCGTGAGCACGTGGCCGATCATGGGAACGTTGGCCACGGGCACGAGGGGCTTGGGGACCTGCTCACTGAGCTGGCCCATGCGCGTGCCTTTGCCGGCCGCGGGGACAATCGCTTTCATCGGGTCTGTCTCCAGGGGGTGACTCCGTGTCGCCGAAGCCGCCCGGCTTCCGGCGGTGGCATGTTAGCCGGCCGCGCATTGAAGCGCAAGCGGAACGGCTGGCGGCTGAGGCGGGCCAAGGGCTGATGGGGCAGCGGGCCGTGCGGTTGTCAGCCACGCCCCAATTTGGCCAAGGCATCCGCAATCGCCAGATCACGCGGCGTGGTGATCTTGATGTTGTCGTAGTCGCCCTCGACCACGGCCACCGGCTCGCCCAGCAACTCGACCGCTTGTGCGTCGTCTGTGATTTCGGCCCCCGTCTCGCGCACGCGCTCGTGGGCCCGAATGATGAGGCCGCGGCGGAAGCCTTGGGGCGTCTGCGCGAGCCAGAGGCCCTCGCGCGGGCGGGTGGCGACGATGCGCCCGGACGCGTCGACCTCCTTCACGGTCTCCTTGACCCGCGCGGCCACAATCGCCGCGCCGTGCTCCAGCGTTGCCGCGATTGTGCGCCGTATGACGGCCGCATGCACAAGCGGCCTCACCGCGTCGTGGATGAGCACCACGTCGCACTCGGGTGACGTTTGAAGCACGCCGGCCCACACCGAGTCCTGCCGGCGCTCGCCGCCTGCGCACACCGCCTTCACCTTCAGCCTTGCCAACTCCTCCCGCCACTCCTGCTCCAGCCGCGCCACGTCCTCTGCGTGCGCGACGACGATGATCTCAGCAATGTCGCGGATGGCGGCAAACGGTTCGAGCGCGCGGAGGAGGATGGGGCGCCCGCCGACTTCCAGGTACGGCTTGCGCGTGGCCGACTGCATGCGCGTGCCAAGGCCGGCCGCCGTCACCACCGCAGACACCCGAGGCATGCGTCACTCCTTGATCTTCGCGAAGACCATGTGCCCGGCCGCGGTTTCGTGCATGCGCGAGACCTCCACGCGGATGCGCTTGCCCACTCTGTCCCGGCCTTGCTCCACCACCACCATCGTGCCATCGGGCAGGTAGCCCACTCCCTGGCCCGGCTCCTCCCCCGGCTTGATCACATCAATCGTCAACTCGTCGCCCGGCAGGGCGATGGGTTTGAGCGCGGTCGCCGCGTCGTTGAGGTTGAGCACGTCCACATTCTGGATTTGTGCGATCTTGTATAGGTTGAAGTCGCTGGTGAGAATGCGCCCGCGGACAGCCTTGGCGAAGTCGATGAGCTGCTCGTCAACGGTCTTGGTCGGATCTTCGTACGCCTCCCGCACGACCATCTCGACGCGGGGGTTGCCGCGCAGCCGGTCGAGCACTTCCAAGCCGCGGCGGCCGCGGCTGCGCTTCATGCGGTCGCCCGAGTCTGCGAGCGCCTGAAGCTCCGCGAGCACGAACCGGGGCGCGAAGAACTGCCCCTCGATGAAGTGGGACTCGGCCAGGTCGGCGATGCGGCCGTCCACGATCACACTCGTGTCGAGCACTAGGGGCTGCGCACCTTGCTGGGCCGGGCGGAACTCCACGTAGGGGATGATGAAGCGGAAGCGGTTGCGCGTCTGGTAGAACACGCTGATGCCCAAGTAGCAAAAGATGCCCGTCATGATCAGGCTGACCGCGCCATGGAAGTCCTCTTGTGTCACGAGCGGTTCGCCCTTCTTCTCCACGATGGCGCCCGATTCCGTGACCACCTGCTTGATCTCGCGGCCCAGCAGCAGGTTGGCGTCGGGGCCCAACACGAGGAACACCGCGTCGGTGAAGAACCGCGCCATCACGAACCCGATGAGCAAGCCGAACATGATGGACGAGATAGACGAGATGGGCCGCTTGCTGAAGATGACCTCCACGATGATCATGCCGATCGCCACAGCAATGCCCATGATGATGCCCATGAGCACGTCTTCGAACTTGCAGACCTGGGCCACCTTGTACCCGATGCTCCCGCTCAATAGCACGAACAGCCCTCGAAATAGCCACACAACCATGATGGTGTCTCCTGTCCTCCTTGTCGGCCGGTGCGAACTACCTGCACGGACCTCGCATTGGAGACCACGCCGGCTCGCCGATATTACGGCGTCGGCGGCTTCAGCACAATCTCGTCAATGCGATGGAAATCGAGGGGCTTGATTTGCCCATCGTTGCCCTTGATGAGCAACTGCCCAGTCTGGGCATTGAATCCAGTAAGCTGGCCCGACACGGCCTTGCCAGACTGCGTCGTGACCGTCGCCTCTACAGGCCCAGGCCGCAGGATTGGCCGGCGCACGATGCGGCCGCCTTCGATGGCCAGCTTTTCCGCCGGAGCGCCTGGGGGCGCCGGCCGCGTGGGGCCGGGCTTGGCCGGCGCGCGATCTGACACAACGCGTGGCTGATCGGCTGGGACCGGACCGGGCGTGCCGCCGCTAGGAAGTGTGGCGTAGAGCACGCCGATGGTGGCCACCACGGCCGCGGCCCCTCCGGCTGCGTACCACTTGCGCCGGCCGGAGAGCCATGGCTCCCGGAGCGATGCGGGCGCCGCGGGCCGGGCCGAGGGCTGCGTGGCGGCCGGGGCCTGAGGCGGCGCGGTCCCGGCGCCGGCGAGCGACATGGCCTCGGTAACCGCGGTCGGGTCGCTCAGGCCGCTCCGCTGCGCCACGCGCGCCAGCGTGAGCAGCGCGGCCGTGCGGCGCAGAGGCAGCAACGCCAGCGCGAGTTCGATCACGCTCGGGTAGCGCGCCTCGCGTTTCTTCGCGAGCATCTTGGCGACGATCTTGGCGAGCGGCTCCGGCACTTGGGGTGCGACTTCCTGCAACGGCTTGGGCTCTTGCTCCACGTGTTGCCGCAGGATCGAGAAGGAACTCTTGCCTTCGAACGGCGGCTTCCCGGAGAGCATCTCGTACATGACCACGCCGAGCGAGTAGATGTCGCTCCGCAGGTCCACGACCTCGCCTTGGGCCTGCTCGGGCGACATGTATTCAGGCGTGCCGATGATCGTGCCTTCACGCGTGAGGCCGTCGGACGTGTCTTCCTTGGCCAGGCCGAAGTCCATGAGGATCGCGCGGTGGCCGCCGGCTTCCTTTTGCAGCATGATGTTGGCGGGCTTGATATCCCGGTGCACCATGCCGATCTCGTGGGCCTTGTGGAGGCCGGCCATGACCTGGCCCACGATTTGGATGGTCGTGGCCGCGGGCAGGTAGCCGCGCTCCGCGAGGATGCTCTGGAGGCTCGATCCGCTGAGCAGCTCCATCGAGAAGTAGTTGATGCCGTCCTGCTCGCCGACCGCGTAGATGTGAATGAGGTTCGGATGCTGGAGCTTGGCGAGCGACTTGGCCTCGTGCTGGAACCGCGCCACGTACGACTCGTCGGCCGCGAGCGAGGCCGGCAGCACCTTCACCGCGACGAACCGGTCGAGCGTCGAGTCGTGGGCTTTGTACACCGCGCCCATGCCGCCTTGGCCGATCGCCTCGCGGATTTCGTACACGCCGAGTGTCTTGCCTGTCAGGTTCATGGGTGGCAGAGGCCAGAAGTCAGAAGTCAGAGGTCAGAGACGGAGGCCGAGGGGCTATAGTCCATACTGTTTCAACCTAGCATACAGGGTGCTGCGGTCAATGCCCAGGATCTCCGCAGCTTTCTTCTTGTTGCCGTCGACGCTCTCGAGCACGCGTAGCACGTGGGCCTTCTCCACATCGGCTAGCGAAGCGTCGGCGGGCGTACTGCTGCTAACTACACAGGGCGAGCCGGACCGCACTTCCACTGGCACGTCTTTGATCGTGAGCACGTCGTCGCCAGCCATGACGACCATGCGCTCGATCACGTTCTTCAGCTCGCGCACGTTGCCGGGCCAGCGATACGCAAGGAACACCTCCATCACGTCATCGGCAAAGCTCATCTTCGGCTTGCCGCACTTCTCGGAGAACGTCGCAAGGAAGTGGCGCGAGAGGATGAGGATATCGTCCTTGCGCTCTCGCAACGGCGGCAATTCCACCTTGAGGATATTGAGCCGGTAGAACAGATCCTCCCGGAACCGGCCGGCCTTCACTTCCTCGGAGAGATTCTTGTTCGTCGCGGCGATCACGCGAACGTCGACCTTGCGATCCCTGACGTCGCCGACACGGCGGATCTGGCTCTGCTCGAGGACGCGTAGGAGCTTGGTCTGGCTCTCAACCTGCATCTCGCCGATCTCGTCGAGGAAGATCGACCCGCCGTCGGCCAACTCAAAGTGGCCGGGCTTGTCCTCCACCGCGCCGGTGAACGCGCCCTTCACGTGGCCGAATAACTCGCTTTCGAGCAAGGTCGTGGTGAGCGCGGCGCAGTTGACCGCTTCGAACGGCTTGCCGCGGCGGTGGCTGCTGTAATGGACTGCGCGGGCCACGAGTTCCTTGCCCGTGCCCGAATCGCCCATGATCAGCACGCCGGCGTCGGTGGGCGCGGCCTTGCTGATGAACTCGAACACCTCGCGCATGGGCTTGCTATCGCCCACGATGTCGTATTCGCCTTTCACGTGGCGTTCGAGCGTGAGCATCTCGCCGCTCATCTCTTCCCACGCCTCGACGTTCTCCAGCGCGACCGACAGCGGCATGGCGCCGGCCGCGACGAACTCCAGATCCGACTTGGTGAAGTTCTCGCTCTCGCCCAGCCGGTCCATGTACAACACGCCGAGCAGGCGCTTGCCGATCTTGAGCGGCACGCAGATGGCCGACGCGATCTGCGACTGCACGATGCTGGGGCTGTCGCGGAACCGCTTGTCCGCGGCCGTGCTCTGCGACAGCACGGCCTCCATGCGCTCGCGCACGTAGTTAATGATTGTCGTGCTGCGCGGCAGCGCGGCGAGCTTCTTGTCGAACGCGGTCTTGGACAGGGGCACCGGCATGAGCCGGTTGCGCGCGTCCATGAGCAGTGCGACGACGCGGTCCGGCGCCAGCGCCTGCTTCAGGATGGGCGCCACACGGTCGAACAGTTCGGGCCGGTTCCGGGCCCCGGCCGCGATGCTGCTGAGTTGGAACAGTGCGAGCAGGCGCGCGTTCATCGCGCGCAGGTCCGCCTCCGATTGCTGGGCCAGGCTAATCGCCTCGACCGGGTCGGACGCGAGCACTTCGGTGATGGGCGCCTCGATGACCCGCGTGTGGTCGGCCGAGGTCTCTGGGCTCACGGACTTGGCCGCTTCGCTGTCCACGAACGTCAGCAACACGTCGCCCACGCCGATCTCATCCATGGACTGCACGTCGGCGTGGCTCACGGGCTTGCCGTTGAGCGTGGTGCCGTTGCGGCTGTCCAGATCCTTCAGCCGCCACTCGCCGTCCTCGAAGGTCAGCTCCGCGTGGTGCCGCGACACGGTCTGGTCCACCAGATGGATCAGGTTCGTGTAGTCCCGGCCCAGGGTCACCTTGCTCTCCGCGAAGGTGTACACGATGCCGCGGTTCGGTCCTCTTTTGACGATCAGACGGGGCATGAAGTTCCGGTGAAGTCTTGGGGTGGTGGGGGTGTTCGGTCTCGCCTTCGCGCGCTTCGTGGTCCCACTCCACGCGGGATCACGTGCGCTCGAAGGGATAGAACAGCTTCCGGTATTCGTCGGCCGCGTAGCGGTCGGTCATGCCGGCGATGTAGTCGCACACCGCGCGGGGCGCGCCGATCTGCTGGGCGCGCTCCTGGTGCTCCGGCGGCAGTTGGTTCTCATGGGCCACGTATTCGTTGAACAACTCGATGACGAACCGCTTGGCCTTGGCCATCATACGGTTCACGCGGTAGTGCCGGTAGAGCGCGTTGAAGAGGTGGCCCTCCAGTTCGGCCTTCTTGATCTTCATGGCCGGCGAGAAGTCCACCACCATCTCCGGGCACCGGCGCACGTCGTCCACACTCGCGATGCCGTGCTTGTCCATCTGGCTCATGGAGAACTCGACCACGTCAGACACCACGTGGTTGATGAGCCAGCGCACGAGTTGCACGCGGCGCATCTTGGGAGCCATGCTGCCCCAGCGCTCTTTCGTCGCCGCGATCGCCTCGCGTGGCAACTCGACCGCGAGGAGATCGTCCTCCTGCAGGATGCGCGCCGAGAGGCCGTCGTCGATGTCGTGTGAATCATACGCGATCGCGTCGGCCACCGCGACGATTTGGGCCTCTACCACCGGCGGCACGTCGGAGTCGAACTCGCCGGGCGTCGGGTGGTCGTAGGAGGTCTTGTGTTTGGCAATGCCTTCCCGCACCTCGAAGGTGAGGTTGAGGCCCGGGAACTCGGGGTAGCGGCTTTCGAGCAGATCGACCACACGCAGGCCATGCACGTTGTGCTCGAACCCGCCGTGGTCCTTCATCAGCTCCCGCAGCGCGGCTTCGCCCGCGTGGCCAAAGGGCGTGTGGCCCAGGTCGTGCGCGTACGCGATGGCCTCCGTCAGATCCTCGTTCACGTTCAGCGCCCGGGCGAGCGTGCGCGCGATCTGCGCCACCTCGATCGTGTGCGTGAGCCGCGTGCGGTAGTGGTCGCCCTCGTGGTTGACGAAGACCTGCGTCTTGTATTCCAGCCGCCGGAACGCGGTCGAATGGATCACCCGGTCGCGGTCGCGCTGGTACACCGTGCGGTACGGGTGTTCATCTTCGGGGTGGACGCGGCCGCGGCTCTCGCGGCTCAGCGCGGCGTACGGCGCCAAGTCGCGGGCTTCCCGCTCCTCCTGTGATGCGCGGTCCAACATGCAGAGCGGTCCTCGTGCGAGGGGGCCAGAAAGGCCCTGCAACGGGAGCGCAGTATGGCTCTCGTGGGGGCGGGATAGATTATACAGAAAACCGCGCACCGGCCAAGGGCAAGTTGGGAGCGAGCGCACGAACGGCTTTGACGACTCCCGGGCCGGATATGGCAGGCGCGTGTGTGCGCTCGTCCCTCTCGCGGTTGAATCGCCCGCGAGGCGTAGTACAATGCGCACGACTTGGAGCCGACTCCCGTTGGCCAGACTCGCCTCGTGGGAGCGCGGAGACTGGCGGCCTGGAGGCGCAAGGCGACGAGGCTCGTAGTAGGGCGATTCATCGCCCGTCGAATGTCCATGAGCCCGCGTCAGAGACGGGCGATGAATCGCCCTACTACAAACGACCTGACCGCGGCGCGGCCCCCCTCCTCGCAGCTAGCTGCGAGGAGGCTTAGGTGCTTGGGACACATGAACGCAAGACGACGGACACGCGCGCGGGCGGCACTCCCGGTTGGCGTCATCGTGGCCCTCAGCTTGTCGGCGTGCGCGGCCGACTGGCCCATGTGGCGCTACGGGCCGAATCGCGGCGCCGCTTCGCCGGAGCGCTTGCCCCGCGAGCTATACCTCCAGTGGTCCCGCGCGTTGCCCGCGCTCGAGCCGGCTTGGCCCGAGGAGCCGCGGCTCAGATTCGACGGCCTGTACCAGCCTGTTGTCATGGGGCGGACGCTGTTCATCGGGTCGTCGCTCAACGACTCTCTCACGGCCTATGACACTGAGACGGGCGCCGAAAGGTGGCGTTTCTTCGCGGACGGCCCGGTTCGGTTCGCGCCCGTCGCCGCCAACGGCAAGGTGTGGTTCGCGTCGGACGACGGGTTCCTCTACTGCCTGAGCGCGGCCGACGGTTCACTCCTCTGGCGGTTTCGCGGCGGGCCGGCGAGCCGAAAACTGCTCGGCAACGGACGGCTGATCTCGGCCTGGCCGGCGAGGGGCGGCCCGGTGCTGGCCGATGGCGTGGTGTACTTCGCGGCCGGCATCTGGCCCTTCATGGGCGTGTTCGTCCATGCGCTGGACGCAGAGACCGGCCGAGTCATCTGGACGAACAAGGACTGCAATTCCCTCTATCGGATGGTCGACCACAACCTCTACGATTACATCGGCCTCTCGCCTCAGGGATACCTTGTGGCTGTCGGCGACAAGCTGATTGTCCCTTGTGGTCGCTCGTGGCCCGCGTGCCTCGACCTAAGGACTGGCAAGCTCGTCTACTTCCGGCAGGGCCAGGAGATGAGCGATACGATAGGCAAGGGCTGGAGCAAGCGCAGCTACCACGAAGGCAGTTGGCGCGTCGTCGCAAACTCTCGGTACATCTTTAACATGCTGAACTACGGAGGGCGCCACTATCGCTACATTCCCTCCTCGGGCACTTGGGGCGGCGTCCTTCGGCTCGGCGATGGCGGCCTCGTCCAGTTGGCGGCCAGGACCAATCTGTTGCCCCAATTGGTCCTAACCGACAACGCCATCTACGGCGCAAGCGGCGGCGTGCGCGCGTACAGGAATGGCGCGCTCGCCGAACGGGAGATCACGAGTGTCTCAGGCGCGGGCATTGTCGTTCAGGCCGATGGTGCGTCGCTGCCCATCGAACGAGCCCTCTTCACCAGCGCGGGGCCGAAGTCTCGGAATTACATCCACAAGGAGATCCCCAGCCTCTTAGCGATTGCAAGAGACTACAACCTGACATTGGTGAAGTTGGACACTTCAGGGCTCGCCCGCAAGCCGAAGGAGGTCTTGGCGGCCATGAAGGTCGGCTGGGTGCGTGTCGCAGGCCAGCCGGCGAAGGTCACGTTCCATCGGATGCTCCGCGACTGGTCGCAACACGCGTGCTGGACGAGGCCGTTCCCCGACGGAGAGGAGGTCTGGAACGGGTTGCGGCCGGACAAGGATTACGAGGGGGCGCCGTTTGCCGTCGTGACCTCCCGGCGCGTGAT